>QIAN01000012.1 GCA_003225005.1 Acidobacteriota bacterium
CAGGCACGCTGTAATGGGAGGCGATCACTTGCCATCTTCCCCCGGTTTTCATCCAGACATCTGTGAGCCGGTCGTGATACTCGTAAGGTTTTCCGTCGGAGTTGCCTCTCTCGTGATACGCGCCAGTTACCACGGCGGTGTTCCCGTGCATGCGAACCTTGGGCTGTGACATTTCCGCCACGTCCACATGAACGGAAGGCTCGGCGCTATGGTTTATGTAGCCAGTCTTGCTGTACGTACTGCCATCCTCAACGGTGATGACGAAATCATCAGCCAGCAGTGTCGAGAGAATCTCGACTTGTCGCTGCCTGTATGATTCGGTCCATTTCAATTCCAGGGAACGAATGCTCGCGGCGACCTCCGATTTTTCCTGCGCCGCCAAAGGGACTGCTAATCCAGCGAGCAAGCAGAAGCTGAGAGCGGAACTCACACGAGTGCGCATAGCTTCTATGTCGCACAGTCGGACACGCCGGGCACGTTCCTTGTCTGGGGCGTACCGGTCGCCACTGACGGGCGGAGTCGATTGAGATGTCGCGGCACCTCTTCACTGCTGTCACTCTGTGCTAATCTTCAACTGCCCTCCGTCCGCGGTTTCCCATGGAAATCACGCATCAGATCCGCATTGGCACGGCTGGATGGTCTTACAAAGACTGGGAAGGGATCTTCTATCCCTCGGGCATGCAGCGGAACAGGCTGCATCCTCTTGAATACCTGGCTCGCTTCTTCGATACAACTGAGATAAACACTTCCTTCTACGGGCCGATCAAGCCGGAGTTGGCCAAGGTCTGGTGCAGAAAAGTGGCTGCGGTAAATCCACGCTTTCTGTTTACGGCGAAACTCTACCGCGCATTTACCCATTCCCCCATGGCGGTGATGGAGCCTACTTCCGCGGCTACGATCCGTCCCACGGACGAGGACGAACTTCGCACACGCGAAGGCCTCGACGCCATCGCCAACGAAGGACGCCTCGGCGCTCTGCTGATTCAGTTCCCGGTATCGTTCAAAAATACTCCGCTAAACCGCGAATACATTGACCGGCTGGTTCGCCAGTTCATGGAATACGTTTGCGTGGTCGAAGTGCGGGATTCCAGTTGGAATAATGCGGAAACGCTGGCGGCGTTCGCGGAGAAGAATGTCAGCTTCTGTAACATTGATCAGCCCCTGATTGGCCGCTCGCTCGCGCCCACTGAGCATGTGACCGCGCCCACTGCCTATGTCCGTTTGCATGGACGCAACTATGATCAGTGGTTCGATTCGGATAACCGCAACGACCGCTATAACTATCTGTACAACCAGCAGGAACTCTCCGGCTGGAAAGAAAGAATTGGGAGGATCGCGGAAAGCGCCGAAACTACCTACGTGATTACCAACAATCACTTCGAGAGCAAGGCGGGCGTGAATGCGCTGGAATTGAAATCGATGCTGAGCGGCAAACGAGTGCTGGCGCCGCCGACGCTCATCAAGAAGTATCCCGAGCTGAGAAATATCGCGGATCCGGCCCAAGATTTTGGCGAGGACTCGTCTGGCTCGCAGATGTCGTTGCTAGCCTGATGGTGTGATGTCACAAGACTGTTCCACCGACGGTCACACCTTTTTGAGCGGCGTCGTCGTTGCACGATCAACTCAACCCCGGGAATCCAGTTGTAGCTGTGCACCGCGCGCAGTCCCTTCAGGGCATCCGGTGTGAACTCCGCAAGAGGACGCTCAGCACACTCCGTCGTGAAAAGTTGGTCACTTCATTCAGTGTGAAGCTGTACCGTAGACGGGAGCGGAGCTTTGTCAGGGCGAATCAACCGGTCTCCCGCCAGAAATTCGTCCCGCCACGCGATTGTTGCGAGCCTTTGGAGGAGAATTCGGAGCGATGGCCAAGACAGCTACAGGGTTCATTGTGGCTTTGGTCGTGTCGGGTTATCAAGACGCGAGGAGGCTGCGCTTTATTCGGGAAGCTGCGGAGCTTCATGCGAGGCGGGAGGTAGCAATGTTCGTTACGAAACGGCAGCCGCGTGAATCTTGTGATCCGACTACGCTCCAGCCACTGCGCGATCAGCCGGCCGCCGATGGTTGTAACGCAAGGCGACATTCATAAACACGTTGCCGAGGGAAGTCTCGAAACAGATCACCAGCGCTTCGGTGTCTTCACTGCTTTTATCGCCTTCGTCGGACGTGAGCAGTAGAGGAGGATGCACACGGAAATGGAAACCCTGGTCGTTGAGGGCGCAGATAGCATTGCCCACGACCTGGTTCGCCAGCTCGAAAACGGTCTCGCGGACGAGCCCATCCGATTCGGGCAGTTCGCCGCCGGCATAGTGGCTGGCCACCCGCACGGCGGTTTTCGGATCGAGGTCAAGGATGATGCGGCCCTCGATATCGCCCGTGAGAGCGACCAAACCGGCCACACCTTTTCTCCGGTAAGCTTCCTCTTCCATACTGAGGTTGCCCACTTGTGTGGTGCCCTGCAGTCCCTGCGACAACACGGCATCCGCCGCATTGATGAAGGGCTGGATCAGCTCCATCTTCATGAGATCAGGCTCCCGCGCCGGTGGCGTTGGTCACCGCGCCGTCTTCACCCATCACGTACTTGATAACTTCGTACAGCACTTCCGGCTTCACCGGCTTCTGCACGAAATGCCGTGCTCCCCGCTGTAACGCCGCAACGATGTTTTCCTGGTAGCCCACGGAAGACACCATAACGATGCGAGCCTCGGGATGCGTTTGGACAATTTTCTCGGCCGCTTCGATTCCTTCCATCTGCGGCATGGTGATATCCATGAGCACGATGTCGGGCCGAGTCCGGTCGAACTCGCTGATGGCGGTCAACCCGTCTCCGGCTTCGGCCGCCACCTGTCCGCCGAATGTCTCTATCATGCGGGCCAGGTTCTTGCGGGCGAACACGGAGTCATCCACGATCAGATAGCGGACCGGCTGCCCGTCTTTGCTGCGTTTTACCGCTGCAAACTGCTCCATAACTAAACCTCCTCTTACCACATCCATATCACGGCGGCGTGCCGCCGGCCAGATCACCCTAGTCATGAGCCCACGGAACTGGTCACAAACCCCACTCAAACACCCTCATGCGATCTTCCTTGCTTTCTCATTCTCCCGCTTCGACGGCTTTACCTATCCCGCCGCTGCGCTCATGTCGATTGCACACGGTTTGTAGCGCAGCCGAAAGGACGTCCAGCGCCACAATGCGCTGGGCGTAACCGCGTTCGATTGCCGCCTTGGGCATGCCGAATACGACGCATGAGTCCTCACTCTGAGCGATAGTCATGCCACCGGCCTTTTTTATTGCACCCAATCCCTCGGCACCGTCGTCACCCATGCCCGTCATCAGTACACCGACCGCTTCCGATCTGAACTCTTCTGCCACGCTACGGAACAGGACGTCCACGCTGGGGCGATGGCCGTTGATCCGCTCCTCGTCAGTCAGAACAGCGACGTCTCCTAAGGGCAGCCGCTTTGCTTTCATGTGACGGCTTCCCGGACAGACGAGCACTCGTCCGGCCTCGAGCATGTCACCGGATTGGGCTTCTTTCACTCGCATGGCACACAACTCATCGAGCCGGCGAGCAAACATGTCGGTAAAGCCCGCTGGCATGTGTTGAACGATCAGAATCGTTCCCGGAAAATCCCCCGGCAACTGTGCCAGTAAGAATTCCAGCGCCTGCGGGCCGCCAGTGGAAATTCCAATCGCCACTACACGCGTCGGAATCCCAGCTGAGTTCCTCACGATCTTCTGCGGGGTCATGTCGGTTGGTGCGTCTGCCCGGCTGGGTATTCGCGGAAACAGCTTTGGGCGCACCTTGCACTGGGGTGCTGTCTTCACCTTGGCAATCAGCTCTCTTGCTGTTTCCGCCATGTGCAACGAGGCGTCCGTGGGCTTGGTCACGAAATCGAATGCGCCCAGCCCCAAAGCTTTCAGCGTGATGGATGCGCCTTCTGTACTGTGCGAACTCACCACAATCACGGGCAGCGGGTGCCGGCGCATTATTTCCTTCAAAGTGTCGATCCCGTTCATACCCGGCATTTCAAGATCCAGCGTGACTACGTCCGGCTTTAGCTCCTCGATCTTTTTCAAAGCAAAGGATCCGTCCATCGCCGTTCCTACCACCTCGATGGAATCATCGGCCGCCAGCATCTGCGGGATGAGCTTGCGCATCAGTGCGGAATCATCGACCACTAGCACGCGCACCGGCTTCCTCATGCATGACCCCCTGCGGTGCTGAGGGCCAGCCGGGTGCGGTCGGTGTCGGTCAACAACAACCCAGAACTTGTGCGGCCTGTTTGCAGGGGCCGCGAACTGGCAACGTGCTCGACGACTGCGGGCAAATTCAAAATCAGCACCACCCGTCCGTTGCCAAGAATGGAGGCTCCGCTGACCAAATCCGTCTCGAAGGTCCGGTCGTCCAAGGCCTTGATCACCAATTCTCCTTCGCCTTCGAGGGCGTCGACAATCAATCCAAATTTCTTTTCTCCGACCAGAGTCACGAGGACGAAAAGCTTTTGGGGCTTGCCGTCTCCAGAAGCTGTGCCAGGCTGCCCCAACCGCAACACGGGAAGCACTTGATTGCGTAGATGCAGTACCTCGTAGTTATCCACTTGGTGGACTTCCGATTCGGTGGTCCGCGCGATCTCGACCACAGCGTTCAGGGGTATGGCGTACAACCGCTGTTCCACCCAGAACAGGAGCGCCTGAATAATGGCCAGCGTTAACGGTAACTTCAGCCGGAACGTAGTACCTTGGCCCAGTTGGGTCTGCACCCCGACGGTGCCCTTCAGCCGGTGCAGCACGCTTTGCACCACATCCATGCCGACACCTCGGCCGGATACTTCCGTGACTTGCTCCGCGGTGCTGAAGCCGGGACGGAAAATAATGTCCAGGATTTCAGCCTCGCTTAATCGCGCTGCCTCTTCCGGCTGCAACAGTCCCAGTTTGATGGCCTTGAGGCGAATCTTGGCGACATCCATGCCCCGCCCATCGTCGCTGATTTCCACGATGACCTGATTGCCCTGGTGATAAGCATTGAGCCGGACTCTGCCCTGCGCCGGCTTGCCCAAACGTTGGCGTTCTTCCGGCGATTCGATGCCATGACTTACTGCATTTCGTACCATGTGAGTCAGCGGCTCGGCGATGGCGTCGAGAATCCCTTTGTCCAGATCTGTATCTTGCCCAGTCACCACCAATTCGACGTCTCGGCCGCATTGCCGCGCCACATCGCGCGCCATGCGCGGGAAGCGACGGAACAACTGCTCAACTGGAACCATGCGGATTTTCATCACCGAGCGTTGCAGGTCGTTGAGGACCCGTGCCTGAAAAGCGATAGCATCGGCGAACCGGCCCCGCAACTGTTCCTTGGGATAACGATTCGACAGTTCGCCTAGCACCTGCTGAAGCATAGACTTGCCGATGATCAGTTCTCCCACCAGATTGAGCACGCTATCAATGCGTCCGGCTTCGACTCGCAGAATATTTTCCGTCTGCGTGGGGGCGAAACTCATCTCTGGCATTGAAGCTTGGTTTTCTGCCGCAATCTCATCGGCCGAAGTGTGAGCGGGTTTTTCTTCCAGCGGCTGCCTCTCGGGTGAGCCTTTCTCGGCGGAAGCCGCCACGCCCGGCATGAGCGTCACACTGATTTCGCTTGCAATGGTGGGAATCCGGCATTTCGCGGCGATCTGATTCTCCGGCTGGCGACTGGCTACCAGGAACTCGACTTGTTTGGAGGCCGCAGGAGTATTTGCTTCCGGCCGCGCAGCCAGTACCCGGCCTACGCTGGCGACGGCGTTGTGGATGAGTTGACGGCCGGCAATCGGCATCGTGCAGTGCGGATCGATCTTCGCGACCACGTGATAAATGTTCAAGCCGCCGGCTTGGGCTTGCTGTATAGCCAGCTTTTCGTGTTCGGCCCAATCTGCGCGCGCTCGGGGGGTCGATTCTGAACCTGCCTTCTTTCGGCGTGATTTCTTCGCTCCAGGTGTGGCGGTCAATTCTTGTATCTTTAGCCGTAGCGACTCCGTGGCCGGCATCTTGCCTCCGCCTTGGTAGGCGGCGATCATCTCGGCAAATGCATCCGCGGCACCGAAGGCGATCTCAGCTAGACCAGCATGCGCTGACGCGCCCTCCAAGGAAAGTGCATCTTCAAGCCGGTGGGCGAGCTCGCTGAGTTCGCGCAGTCCGCAGGCGGCGGAGTCGCCTTTCAGGGTGTGAACCGTCCGGCGGATGACGCGCACGATTTCCGCATCGCCCGGACGTTTCTCCAGCTTGAGGGTTTCTTCGTTGAGCGCCTGCAGCAGTTCAGCGGAAGTCTCGAAGAAGAGCTCCTGCAGTTCTGCACCGGGTTCGTCTGCGAACTTCATTACTCCCTCACCTCGATGCGTTGGTAGGCCGTTCCACTATTGCGATGGATCATTTGAAACTTGTCGGTCAGTCCCAGCAGGCTTTCCGCGTGACCCACAAACAGATAGCCGCCGCGGTTCAGGCAGCGGTAAAACTTCTCGACCAGCCGCTTCTGCTCCGCTTCGTCGAAATACATCATCACGTTACGGCAGAGGATCACGTCGTTGCGCTGGGGCAAATACTCGGTCTTAAGATTGTGAAAATCGAAGTGGACCAAATCCTTCAACGTCTTCTTTACCGCATAGCGGTCACCCATTTTGTCGAAGTAACGCAGGCGGAAGCTGTAATCTACTGACGCCATCTGACTTTCGCCGTAGCTACCTTCCTGTCCCGCCCGCAGCACGGAGTAGCTGATGTCGCTGGCCAATACCTCCACGCGCCATGGGGGCGCCACCAGTGGTTTAGGCAGCGGCAATTCCACTGGCAGGGAATTGCGCAGGTGGTAATAAGCCAATCCGTCGGCAATCAGCATCGCCAATGTGTAAGCTTCCTGCCCGGTGGAGCAGCCTGCGCTCCAGACCCGAACGGAATACTCACCCCGGGCTTGCTTTTGCTTCAACAACTCCTCCAACACGAATTTCTGAAACAGATCAAATTGCACCTTGTGGCGAAAAAAGCTCGTCTCATTGACAGTCAGATTCTCCAGCAACTTGGCGAGTTCCCCTTTTCCCTCCTGGCTGATCAGCAGCCGGTAGTAGCCGTAGAAGGAATCGACACGGCACTCTTTCAATCGGCGCAACAGGCGGTCCTGCAAGAAATGAGTTCGACGCTCGTCGAAATGCATCCCGCACTCCTGATACACGAGTGCTTGAAGCAGTCGAAGTTCCGCGTCCGTCAGTATGGGAGCGGGTGCTGCTCCGGATGCGCTCATATGCTTTCTCGTCGCCGCCTGATACTGAAACCAGAATTCCCAAAAGCGTGCAATCGCAGTGCAGGGCTTACCTCATGCAACTCATGAGGCCGAAGCCCCTCGCGCCTCACCTTGGACCGCAGGCTTGCTCTTCTTCGTTCTCTCTGCCGATAGCAGGCTGCCGGGGGCCAGCAGCTTGTTCATGTCCAGGAGCACAACCAAACGTCCGTTGACTTTCCCCAGCCCGCTCACACAGTTCAGTCCACCCTCCTGAAACACGGAGGGCGCTGCCTCCACGTCTGCGGCGGGAATCTTGAGGACCTCCGACGCAGAGTCCACGATCAGTCCGGCGAGTTTGCCGGAATGTTCCACCACCAGAATCCGGTTCTGCTTGTTCAGTGCAACTTGCTTTTCTCCGAAGCGCTTGCGCAGATCCATGACAGAAACGATCTTGCCCCGCAAGTTGATCACTCCTTCCAAATAGACAGGAGCGTCCGGCACAACCGTGATTTCAGGAACTCGCACGATTTCGTGCAGGGAAGTGATGGGCACGCCGTAGGTTTCTCGGCCCACCTGAAAGCCCACGATATGAAGTTCGTCAGCCATGGGAGCTCAGCTCTGACTCCCAGCCGTAGCCCGCCTGGCGGCGCCACCCTGGCTACTCTCATTGGCACGCCGCATCGGCCGCGACCCAGAGGAGTCCTCGAGCGTGAAGCGGTCCATGAATTCCAGCAGGCCGCGCGACATCTTCGACATCTCATCGGAGGAAGCCGCCAGTTCCGTGGACCCGGACGTGGATTGCTGCACTAGTTCGCGCATCCGCTCCATCGCTTTCACGACAGCCTGGGCTCCCGATGCCTGTTCTTCCACCGCAGAGTTAATTTCGTGGGTAATTTCATTAAGCCGCGTGGTAGCGCGTGCGATTTGCGACGAACCGTGGGACTGCTCATTGGTGGCAGCGCCGATTTCCTGCGCAAATTTGTAGACCTCCGTTACCACGTTGGAGATCTTGCGTAGCGCCGCATTCAGTTCTCCACCCAGCTCCAATCCTTCGTTCACGATGCCGGTGCTGCGGTCCATGTTTTCCACCGCCTTGCGGGCTTCTTTCTGAATGCTCTGGATCAACTCCGAAATTTCCTTGGTCGACTGCGCCGACTTTTCCGCTAACTTGCGCACTTCATCCGCGACCACGGCGAAGCCCAAGCCATGTTCGCCGGCCCGTGCCGCTTCAATGGCTGCGTTCAAGGCCAGCAGATTGGTCTGCTCCGCCAAGTCATCAATCACTTCAATAATTTTCCCGATATCATCCGCACGCTGACCCAGAGCCCCAATAATTTCTCCCGAGGAGGTGATGGTGGTGTTGATCTTATTCAGGCCGTCAGTCGCCTTCTCCATGGTGGTGATTCCGCTGTGCACCTCCTCGCGCGAGCGATTGGAGATATCGAGCAACACTTTGGCGGTGTCAGCCACGCGCTGGATCGAAGCCACCATTTGGTCGATTGAGGCCGAGGTTTCGCTCACGCTTGAAGCCTGCACCTGCGTGCTCTTCACCATGTTCTGCACGTTTACGCTCATCTCGTGCATCGTGCTCGTAACTTCATCGATGGCGGAGGAAGCTTGCAAGCCAATTTTGGCGGAATCGTCTGACGCCCCCGCGACTTGGTTGGAAGCGCTGGCTACTTGGGTAGATGCATCGCGTACGCTACGCACCAGACCACCCAGCCCTTCCACCATCCGTGCGAAAGCATTGCCCAGGGTGTCCTGGTTCGATCGCGGCTGCACTACAACGTTCAGATCTCCACCCGCAATGGCTTCGGAAACTCCTGCCATCTCTTTCAGGTAGGCAACCATCTTGGTAAATGTGCGCGCCAGTTCGCCGATTTCATCTTCCCGGTTGACGTCGATGTTGTGTTCCAGATCGCCGGTGTCCCCAATCCGCCGCGCGACTTTCATCAGGTTGGTCAGAGGGGTAGTGATCGATTTGGCGCTGCGGTAGGCAATCACGACGCCCAGACCAACCGCCAGGAGAGTGCTAAACAGTGCTACGAAAATCGTTGCCGTACCCGCAGTCTCATCGGATTTGCGACGCGCTTCTACCAGCTTTCGGTTTTCATCGTCTGCCGCGTCAAGAGCTTCCGTGGAATTTTTCACCCATGAGCCTGCATCTTTTTGCAGGTAAAAAATCTGCAGTTCCGCCACCGTGGCATTGCCCGAGTCCACGTCCTTGCGCTTGTCGATCAGAGGCTGGGCGAATTCCTTGCTCCACGTCTGTTCCAGTTGCAGGACTTTCTCGAGCGCGGTCCGTTCCTGCTCCGAATTCGCCAGCGACTTACCTTCCTCCAGCTTGCTGCTCAGTGCCCGCATGCCTTCGTTCATCCGGTCGACTTCACGCGTGTCACCACTGAGCAGGTAATTGCTCAGATAGAGCCGGTTCTGCATCATCTGAAAGCGTGTCGCGTCGGTGGCGTCGTTTAATTGCAGTGAGGCGGCGGCTGCAGCCTTGGCCGCATGCTCACGCTGCACGGCCACCAGGTTTACCAGGAACAGCACCAGGACCATGGTGAGGATGATTCCGAAATTCACATAGAGTCTCTTGCCGATTGTCATGCTGTTCCTCCGCGTTTACGCCGACCGCCGGACCCAAGGGCGTGTTTCAATGGCGAGGGTCAAACTTGAAGTCCACAATGCCGGTACTCTCCATCGCTGCTGGTTCAAAGCGCCATCTCTTCACAGCATCAAGTGCCGCATTGGCGAGCAGCGGATGTCCTCCCATCACGCGCGCACCCTTCACCGTGCCGTTGGGCAATACGACAACCTCCACCTTCACGGTTCCGGAGAGGTTCATCCTGCGTGCCAGTTCGGGATAAATGGCTTGGACTTTGCTCTTCGGCTTTCGGGAAATTTCCTCTTCCACTTGCTGCGCTTGTCCGCCTAGCGGGGTGAGCGCTAAGGCCAGCAGAGCGGACACTGCCCATGTCACTCGTAAAGACACAGTTCCTCCTCGGCACATATCGCGGCGAGCCCCATAGCTGCAACGCCGATGCCACCCGACAGTTCCCGAAAAAACCAAAGTCACCTCCGGTATCTATGTGCTTTCGAAAGAGTTAAGAATTCATCGGCCTGTTCTTGGGAGCTCTCTAGATTGCCGCCGTCTCACACAGGTCTGTTTTGCCTCGCGGCTCTCAATTTGAGACGCACAGTGGCATTTAAATCTCGAGATTTCACAGTTAGACACCCCTGGACCCCATTTTCCTTGACTCAAATTGAGATGACGGAGTACTTTCCCCATAGATTCAACCACTTGTGAATCGCGACGTTTCGTTCCGGCGACCGGTGCCAACCGAACATGCTTGAAGGCAATTCGAAGGTTCCCCCTCGAACCAGCTCCGTCCCGGGATCGGACGAAGCCTTTCAGGCGCTGCTCTTACGAATCGCCGCAGAGGCTAATGATCGCTCCGACGCTGCATCACTGATCCATCTGTTCTGCCATGCCACGCGGGAGTTTTTTCAGGTCAGCGGCGTTTATTTTTGGCGTCGTGAGTCTGAAGATCAACTGGTTGGCGAGGAAGCGGATGGCAAGATGGCCGAGCGCTTCCAGGGTCTCCGCCTCAAGCCGCATGAGAGCGCTGTAACCATGGAGGCCGTCCGCCGGCGCCGTGCCGTGTTCGTCAATCAGCTTGACGCCACCAAGTACACCGCTGCCTCTGAATTCGGGGCGCGCTCTCTGATGGCGGTCCCACTTGTGGTCTTCAATGAGGTCATCGGGGCGACCACCTTTTTGCATGATTCCGACGAGGAGTTTTTTAACGAAGATCTGGCTGCCAAGGCAACCATCCTGGCCGGTCAACTGGGCAGTCTTCTCGAAGCCTCACGGCTGAGCGAGGCCTCACGGGAGGAGCATCGCCGCGCTGAACTGCTGGCTGACGTCGCCCAGGCTCTTCACGGGACGCCCGATGTGACCGCCGTAATCGAGGCCTTGGCCGACAAGTTGCGCGTTCTTCTGCGCAGTCGCCTGGTGTGCGTTCTGCTCCGTCGTGACGGTCCGTTTGAACTCCGTGCCGTCTCCGCCGAAACTCCGCAGCTCGCTCATTCCGCGCGTGCCCGCCATGATCGGCAGACGATCCGTTTCGCTACAGATTTGGCGCAACGCGCAGTCGCCGCCGGAGAACCCGTTACCCTCTCCGTCAGCGCTGACCTTCACTCTCTGGGAAGCTTGGTTTCCGCCGGGATGTTGATCGCGGCGCCCTTCCGCACCTCCCAGACTCAAGGCGCAATCCTGGTCTATCCACGTTCGGAAGGAATTTTCACCGCAGAGGAAAAGTCTCTGGTTGCGGCAATCGCCGGCTTTGGCGCGGTGGCCGTGGCTCATGCTGAGCTTTATGCCTCCGCCCACGCTCAGGCTCACGAATTGCACCAGTTGTTGGAAATCTCTTCCGCGCTAAGCTCTAGCGGCGATCTAGAGCAGTTCTTGCAGGCGTTCGTAGTGCGTGCGGCTGATTTTCTTGGGTTTGGCCGCTGCTTTATCGCCTTGCTCGAGCAGGAACAGTTTCACGTCCGTTATGGAGTCGAAAAGGGCGAGGCGAAGCGTGTCGACGAAATCTTCCCCGAGGGCAATGCCACTCATGCTTTGCGAGCCGGGGAAGTCTTTTGCTCCGACGACGCCAGCGCGTTGGCCAACGCCAATCTTGATCTGATTGCCAGGTTCCATGTCCGGCAAGTTCTCATCGTGCCACTGCTTGGCGCGGGAGATCAGATCCGAGGAGCCTTCGGCGTGTTGGATCGCCTGGAGGGGGCCCGCATCTTGCCTGAGGATGTGCGACGTGCCCGCGCTTTAGCCGCCCAAGTCGCGGTGGTCCTCGAGGTCGCCCGCAACCTGCATCAATCCCAAGAGCATCGCCGCCGGGCCGAGGCACTGATGGATCTGGCGCGCGCGATCGATGGGGTGTTGCACCTGCCTGATTTCGCTCGCAAGTTTGTGCATCGGGTAGTCGATCTTGCCGGGGCAAACGCCGGCGCTTTTGCCTTGTTCCAAGATGGAATCTTCCAGACTCTTGCCATCCATCCACCCTTGGAAACTCCTCAGCGTCCGGACGAGCCTTCGGAAAATCCTGCCCTGAGCCAAGATCGCCAGGGACAAGATCGTCCCAATCATGAACTCGACCGGCAGATCGGCCAGGCCCTTGCCGATCTCATAACCAAGCATACAGAAGCCATCGTCCACGGTGCCGCGGCGGATCTTCTCGGCTCACAGGTGGCTTCCCATCTGGGCTGGAAAGACTGCACGATGCTGCGTTTGGCCGGCTCGAATGGAGAGCTTGCGGGCGTGCTCTGCCTTTCCGGTCGCTCCCATTCATTGTCACAGGACGATCGCGATTTGCTGGGGGCGATCGCCGCTCATGCCGCCATGGCGCTGGAGAATGCTCGCCTCTTTACCCGCATTGAGCAAGCCAATCGGCACTGGGTTGAGATTTTTGACGCGATCAGCGATTTCATTGTGGTGCATGATGAAAGCGATAAAGTCCTGCGCGTCAACCGCTCTCTGGCAGCGATGATCGGCGTTTCTCCTGCCGAACTGATTGGCGTCAACATGCGTGCTCTGCTGGCCTTGACCAGCGACGTCGCGTCCTATTCGTGCCCCTTCTGCCGCTCCATGGGTGCAGGTGCGGACGAATTCGTCCATCCTTTGCTGGATCGCACCCACCTAGTCTCGACTTCGCGCGTACATGGTCCATCGAGCGAAGGCTTGCAAATCATTCATATCCTGAAGGACATCACCGACCGCCGCGAGGCCGAGCATCGCTATCGGGAGTTATTCGACAACATTCAGGAAGGATTGTTCTTCAGCACCCCCGAAGGCCGTTTCATTGAAGTCAATGACGCCATGGTTCGCATGCTCGGCTATGCCAGCCGAGAGGAACTTTTGCATATAGATATTCCCACTCAACTCTATTTTTCTCCGAAGGAGCGCCAGCGGCTCATCGATGCGCTTCAGGAGTTGGGTCATCTGCGCAACTTTGAGGTCACCCTGCGCCGCAAGGACGGTTCTCCCATCTACGTGCTCATTAACGCCTTTGGCATGTATGACGCCCTGGGACGATTGCTCCAGATCCGTGGTCTCATGCTTGACGTGAGCGGGCTCCACGCCTATCAGTCTGAGTTGCAGCGGGAACGAGATTTTTCCAGCAAGATCATCAGCAATACTCAGAGTCTCATCCTGGTTGTCGACACCGCCGGTCTGGTCAGCTACGCCAACCGCCGCTGGTATGACGCCGGCTTCGAACAGCGGGAACTGCTGGGCCGGCCTTTGTTAGAGATGGCCGCACCCGGCTACGTTCGCCCTCTGGCCGATGCGCTGAACGCAACCCTCCGTGGGCAGCAGGTGGACAATCTCGAAATGCAGGTTTTACGCGGCCATGGCGGGGCTGGACAATTCTCGGTCAATCTCAGTCCCATGCGGGACGATCAAGGCCAGATCACCAGTATTGTCGTGGTCATGACCGACATTACCGACTCTGCGGTCCTTCGCGACAAATTGGTGCACGCCGAAAAAATGGCGGCGGTCGGACAACTGGTTTCCGGCGTCGCCCACGAAGTGAACAATCCGCTTACCGCGATTCTGGGTTTCGCGGATCTCATGATGGAGAATCCGGCCCTGCCCGAGAGTGCACGCAAGGACTTACGCGTCATTCTGCAGGAGGCGCAGCGCACCAAACAGATTGTCCAGAATCTGCTGAGTTTTGCTCGGCAAATGCCGCCACAGCGTAATGCCGTGCAACTCAATGTCATCTTGCGCCGCACTATCCAACTGCGGTCCTACGACTTCAATAGTCATGGCGTCGAAGTCGTCGAGCATCTTGAGGAAGGATTGCCCGATATCATTGGTGACGCGCACCAGTTGCAGCAAGTCTTTCTCAATATCCTCAACAACGCCTACGATGCCGTGCACGCCGTAGGCCGCACTGCGCGCATCGAGATCACGACGACCAAGGCCGGTGATGCCGTGGAAGTCTCGTTCCGCGACAACGGCCACGGCATCTCCCATCCCGACCGCATTTTCGATCCCTTCTTCACCACCAAGGAGGTGGGAAAGGGAACCGGCCTCGGTCTGAGCATCTGCTACGGCATCGTCCAGGAGCATTCAGGCGAGATTCTCGCCCACAACAACCCAGAGGGGCATGGCGCGACTTTTATCGTGCGCCTGCCCGCAGCCCCCCGCACCGTTTCCTTGGGTGTGGCTGCAGGAGTGATACAGCAATGAATTCACCTGCCGTCAAATCTTTTCTCCCGCCCGTGCTCTTGATCGAAGACGAGCCTGCTGTGATGGCCTACGTGCAGGCCGCGCTCGAACGCAGCGGCTATCCTGTGGTTTGCTGCGAGTCCGGCGTCGATGCTCTCCGCCTACTCGAGCATGGCGATTTTCTCGGCGTCGTTTCCGACATGCGAACTCCCGGTGGCGTCGACGGTGCCCAGGTGCACCGCTGGATCGCCGAGCACCGTCCCGACTTGGTTTCCAGAATTGTTTTCATCACGGGCGACATCGCCAATGAAGAAACCGTCGCCACCCTGCGCCAGACCGGCGCTCCCTGCGTGGAAAAGCCTTTCCGGGTACAGCAGTTTATTGACGTTATTGCGAAAACTATGGGGAGAGCAGAGTGACCACGGCGCCGAGTAAGGATGATCTCCGCATCCGTTTGCTGATCGTGGACGATGAGCAAAGCATCCGCAAGCTCTGCGTCACCGTCGGCGAAGCTCTGGGCTTCATCTGCTTCGAAGCGGACAGCGGCAATTCCGCTCTCACCCTGCTCGAGGAGCAACCCGCCCACATGGTCTTAACCGACATGGTCATGCCGCACATGTCGGGGCTCGAGTTCCTGGAGAAAGTAAAAAAGCTTCTGCCCCGCACCGAGGTTGCGCTCATGACCGGGCATGGCTCGATCGAAACCGCCGTGCAGGCCATGAAGCTGGGCGCATATGACTACATCACCAAGCCGTTTTCGCCGCTCGAAGAACTCCGGCTTTTCCTGCGCCGAATGGCGGAAAAAATTCGCCTGGTCGAGGAAAACGAATTCCTGCGCCAGCGCACGGATTCCGAAACTGCTGTGCACGGCATTGTCGGTTCCTCGGCGAAAATTCAGGAAGTTCTGCGCATGGTTTCGCGCCTCAAAGATACCCGTACACCCGTGCTCATCTCCGGCGAAAGTGGCACCGGCAAGGAACTTGTCGCTCGCGCTATTCATTTCCGCGGCGCCTTCGCCACTCGTGCTTTTGTCGCTGTGGACTGTGGTTCGCTGGTGCCGACGCTGATTGAGAGCGAACTTTTCGGTTACGAAAAGGGAGCCTTCACCGGAGCCCTCAAGTCCAAGGAAGGCCTTTTCAAGGCAGCCGACGGTGGCACCATCTTCCTCGATGAAATCGGCGAATTGCCGTTGGAGTTGCAGGCCAAGTTGCTGCGGGTTTTGCAGGAAAAGGAAGTACGGCCAGTGGGCAGCAATCAGCGAATTAAAGTAGACGTGCGCGTCATCGCCGCCACCAACCGCGATCTGGAGGCGGCTTACAAGACCGGAAACTTCCGCAAGGATCTTTACTTCCGATTGAATGTCGTTACCGTGCACGTGCCCGCGCTGCGTGAGCGGCGCAGCGACATTCCCATGCTCGTGCACTTGTTTCTGGACCGCTACGCCCCGGGCTCCGACATTCGCCTCTCCAGCGGCGCGCTGAAGTCATTGATGCAATACGATTGGCCCGGTAACGTGCGCGAATTGGAAAACTGCGTCGAGCGCGCTGTCGCACTCGGTAGCGGACATATCATTGACTCCGGCGATCTGCCCCCATCCATTGCCGCCGATTCGCCGGCCGGCTCCGCTTCCGAATCGGCGGCCGACGAAGCTTCCAAGACAGTGGCATCACTTGCGGCGGGAGCCCAAGCGGGATCCTCCCATGTCCCGCTCTCCACCACCGATCTCGAAGACATCGAACGCGCTACCATCCAGCGTGTCTTCGAGCAAGTGAAGGGCGATAAGGCGCTCGCGGGTCGCATGCTCGGTATCAGCCGCGCCACCCTGTACCGCAAACTGAAGCGCTACAACATCAGCGGCGGGACCTCGCCTTCCTCCAGCCACTCCCTGCAATAGCGCTCGGTTAATCCGGGAGACCCGCCTGCGGGATTCGAAGGTTATCGCTCGGCAACAAGTCTTTCCCTTACGTCGTCCGAGACCCCTGCATCGACGAAAGAAAACATACAACCACAACTGAGCGAAAGACCGACCGTGATCAAAGACGGAATCTAAGCGGTGCCGATAAACTCTGCCTGAGATTCTCGTATCATTCTGAGACCGGCTCAGTGCTGGAGGTTTCACGGCCGATAAGTCATCTTCGCTAACCCATTGAAAAATAAACCACTACGGTGCTAGACCTTCCGTTCCCGGCTTTGGCGCACCCCGTGCTTCTCTTCCTAAGCGTAACTAGAGGCTCCCCATGCTCTTCCTAACCGGGAAGAGGGGAGCCCGAGCGCGTCGATTGAAACGGCGGCTTTCAAAAAACTGGGCGAGGGATCTCCGTTGGCGCAAGAAGCTACAGCGACGGCACGCACGGCAAACAGCAATGTGGCTGGTCTAGCCCGGTTTTTCCCCGAAGCCACGCCGATGCGGATCCCGGTTCAATTTGTCCGGACCGGGGTTGAGCCTTCGAGCTCTCCCAGCAGCTGCGACGAAAACACAGTTATTGAATTTGGCACCTCCCGCGAAGTTCTTTTCGCGTGCTCTATACCTCTGGAGTTCGCGGACATAGTGCGTCTGCGCAACTCCGATGGTTCATTGGACGCGGAGGCTTCTGTCGTCGCGGTGCAATATCACCCGGGGAAAACCATCGTGGCTGCCCGCTTTCTCCGGGAAGTTCCTAACTGGATCGTGAAACCATGACTCCTTCTCTGCCCCCGCAAGATCTAGCGGCACGGTGGACCACAGCCCGCAAGCTTTATCCCCTTTACGTCGAACTTGCGCGCGAGTTCGTCATTGACCTGCCGTCCTGCGCCGATTTCGAGTCAGGGGCGGAGCAGCCCGACCGGGAAGGCGTCGAGCGCGCCGTCGAGTGGCTGACCCAGATGGACAAGTCCATTCAGGTCTATCAATTACGCCAGTTCCTTCAAACCAGCGCACTGCTGGATCAGCAATGCATGCTCGCCTTGTTGCAGCATTTCCTTGCTCAGCCGACCAAAGACGATTCTGCCCGCGACAAGGTCGACTTTTTGCTGGTGCAGTACTTCAGCCAGGTGGCGCCTTCGCGGCTGGACGACAATGATGTCGATGTCGCTTACGTGGCGCAGAGTCTCGAACCGGTCTTGGGTGCGGTCGAGCTGAAGGCGCCGGTTTGGTTGAATGCTCTTGAACGCGTGATCGATTCCGCGCACCGCTGCCGCAGCCTTAACGAACTCTTGCATGGCGGTGTGCTCGAGCAAGGACGCAAAGTTAAAACCCAAACCGGCGATTTGTTCTTCCTCCCCATCGCGTTGGTTGCTTTCACCCGATTTGGTTACTTGATGCGGCGGGTCTTTTTTCGGCTGATGCATGATGACCTCAACGCCATTGTCGACGGCCTTGATCAACTGGAAGAGCAGGGCATTGCTATGCTCGATTGTCGGCGCGCCCAGTTCTCCGCGAACGAACCGATTGTTCGATTGCGCATGATCTGCCAGTCATGGAAGGTAATGTTTCAAGCCGAGTATTCTTCAGGGCAGCCGCTGCGCATGCTCGTCGATCTGCGCGCCTCTGTCGCTGACGCACTCGCCGGCAGTGTGGCTGCCGAGTCCGGAGGCACAAGTCCAGCGCCGGTTCTGGCTGCGAAGGCCGTAGCGGCTAGTGCGGGCGCCAGTTCCAATCGTAGCGAATCAGCGCCGAAATCTAAGCCATTGGCGCAGCCCGCAGTTGGCTCAAGTCCGGCCGCACTCAATGTTAAGGCCAAGTCCGACGTTGACAATTCTTCCCCCCGGGAGTTTGACGTTTCCGGAGCGCCCGAGTGGGATCCGGATTCCGCGTCACCTCCCGCCCAGCAAAAATAAGCATGACCGGAGCGAGGCTGACTAGTAGGGCTGGGCAGATTTCAAGGAAGGGAAGTTGCAAGTGGATCATCCGACTGTACTGATTATTTCCGACGAAGTGGACTTTTCCCGCCGGGTGACGTCACGCTGGCAGAGGGAGCGCAACGTGCCCACGTTCACCCTTCTGAGTGGAGATCTCTGGCCACGCTTCGCCGTTGATGCCTTCGACGTCGCCATTGTTGGCGCCTTGCGGCGCGAACTGCTCTCTGTAGTGCTGGAGCCGCTGCACTCTACGGCCCAGCCCTTTTTCTGCGTTTGCGACGATGCCGCCAACGCGCAACTGGTACGCCAACGTTGGCCACGCGCCTCAATCCTTCGCCGCGACGAAAACTGGCTAGATGCTCTGGTTCTGGCAGCCAGCGAAGCCGTGCACCGCGCACAAGCCGAAACGCGAACCCGAATCGCCGAACAATCCTGCGCTGAGCTGGAACGCCAGGCCATGCTGGGCCGCTTTATGCTCGATATGCGCCACAACGTCAACAACGCTCTCACTACCGTACTGGGCAATTCTGATCTGCTGCTGCTGGAACCCGGCAGCCTCTCGGCTCCGGCGCGCGCGCAGATTGATACGATTCGCAACATGGCGCTGCGCATTCATGAGGTCTTGCAGCGCTTTTCATCGCTCGAGAAGGAAATGAACATAGTCGCCCTACAGGCCCAAAGGGACTCGGGCAAGTCCCGCGTGGCTGTGGCTGGCCGATGAAGCTAGAGATTGGAAACGGCAAAAGAGAGATCACGATACAGTTTTTTCGCTCGTGAGCTCGCGGAGTCTGGTCAACAGCGGCGTAAGCTGCCGCTCAATCCTCCCCCGGTGATACCGATTCTAAAAGAAGAACTGCGTCCGCTGCTCACGCAGACGGCCAGCTTCACTGCGGGGAAGTCTCATGCACAGGTTGATCGCGAGCAGCGCCATACTGGAACACGAACTCTCGGAATTTCGTTTGCTGGTCGAGCGCCAGGCGGGAATCGTTCTCGACTGTCCCAACAGCGCGCTGGCCACGCACCTCATGGAATTTCTTGACGCCCGGCATCTGGATTCCGCGACGGCGCTGCTGGATCAACTCCGCGCTTCCGACCAGGCCTCCATTCTGCCGCAATTACTCGACGGCATGCTTAACACAAACACTGGTTTCTTCCGTCATCCCGGTGCCCTCGGTGCGCTGACGCGCCAAGTGTTGCCGCAACTTTACGCCCGTAGGGCCAGCGAGGGATCCAGCCCGCTCCGCATTTGGAGCGCAGGCTGCGCGACCGGCGAAGAGGCATATTCCATCGCGATGGCGGTTTCGGACGCCATCCCCAGCCCGGGGAATCCGATTTGCGGAAACAATGGCGCCGGGAATGGCGATGCTAGCAATGGAAGTGCTGGCGCGGAAAAAAGCCGCACCGGCCGAACCGGAGGCATCGTCGACACATCGCAAGGCTCGGCGCAAAATTCAAGCCAGGGTTGGTCCGTCCACATTGTCGGCAGCGACTTGCTTCCTTCTGCCATCGAAGTCGCCGAGCGTGGCTTGTATCCGCAATCCGCTGTGGGTGGGTTGCCGCCGGCTGTGATCCGCGCCTGCTTTTCGAAAATTGGTTCTCTGCAAACTTCGCAGAATGTATCCCAAAGCCGATCCCAAACCGGATCTACGTCAGCATCGCACCTGTTGGTGAAGCCGCGCCTGCGCAGCTTGGTGACCTTCAATACTATGAATCTCGCCCGCCCCGGCTACATCGGCCGCTTCGACTGCATCTTCTGTATGGACGTGCTGCCGCACTTTTCCCGCGCCCAGCGCCTAGCGCTGCTCGAGCGACTGCATCTCTACTTGGAGCCCGGCGGATATCTATTCCTGGGTCACACTGAAAAGCTTACGGCCCCCAACCTGAACTTCCGTCCAGAAACGTTCGATGGCTATACCTTCTACCGCAAGCCGGTGGCAGCCAGCGCCGCCTACGGACGGTAAGCGACAGAACCAAGGGTCTTCGGAGGAAGTCCTGATTCCTCTGTGGTCCTCGGTGCCCTCTGTGGTTAAGGCTTTTCCTGGCTCGATCGGCTCGCCTAACTAAACTCCCATGATGAGCCATGAAACTCCTCCAGGCCAGAGTGAAGCGGCAGGTGCCCGAAGAGCCATTGGAAACCAGGGTTAGGTCTTGGTAGCTGTCGGGAGGTATGTCGGTACGGGAGTGGGTTTGCAATTTAAATCGCGATCGGATTTCACGCGAACAAAAACTCCTTCGTCCTCAACTCCTTGACGGTGTCCCTCAACTTGGCCGCCTTCTCAAACTCAAACCGCTTGGCCGCTTCGCGCATGTCGCTCTCAAGCTTCACAATGTATTGATCCAGATCCTCCTGCGATCTGAATTCCGGGATGCCTTCAGCCTCCCCTGCGGTCAAGTCGGCGTAATCGGCGGCGACGATCCCAGCCAGGGTCATATCCAGCGGACGCACGATTGATTCCGGCGTAATCCCGTTCTCCTCGTTGTACGCGCTTTGAATCGCTCGCCGCCGCAGAGTCTCATCCATGGCTCGCTTCATCGAATCGGTCATGCGATCTGCGTACAGGATCGCGCGTCCGCGCAGATGCCTGGCACAGCGGCCTATGGTCTGAATCAGCGATCCCGACGACCGCAGGAACCCTTCTTTGTCCGCGTCGAGAATGGCCACCAATGACACTTCCGGCAAATCCAATCCCTCGCGCAGCAGATTGATGCCAATTAATACGTCAAACTCGCCCTTGCGTAGATCGCGCAGAATCTTCACCCGCTCCAGCGTCTCGATCTCCGAATGCATGTAGCGGCACTTTACGCCGACCTCTGCGTAGTACTCGGCCAGATCCTCGGACATGCGCTTGGTCAGCGTGGTCACGAGCACGCGCTCGCCGCACTCCACGCGCGCGCGTATCTCGTGCAGCAGGTCATCAATTTGGCCCTTCACCGGACGCACCTCAACCTCGGGATCGATCAGTCCCGTCGGCCGGATAATCTGTTCGACCACCACGCCTGCCGATTTCGTCAGCTCATATGGCCCCGGCGTTGCCGAGACATAAACCAGTTGATTGGCGCGATGCTCCCACTCCTCGAACGTGAGCGGACGATTGTCCAGTGCTGACGGCATGCGAAAGCCGTACTCCACCAGCGTTTCCTTGCGCGAGCGGTCACCGGCATACATGCCGCGCAACTGTGGAATCGTCTGGTGCGATTCGTCAATGAACATCAGGAAGTCGCGCGGAAAATAATCCAGGAGTGTCGGCGGAGGCTCGCCCGGCAGCCGTCCCGTAAAGTGCCGCGAATAATTTTCAATGCCGTGGCAGTAGCCCATGGCGCGAATCATCTCCAGGTCAAACATGGTTCGCTGGTGAATACGCTGCGCTTCCACCACCCGTCCCTGCTTTTCCAACTCCGCTTCCCACCAGGCCAGCTCTTTCTTGATCGAGTCCACCGCCGACGCGCGCGTTTCATCTTTCATCACGTAATGCGTCTTGGGATAAATCGGAAGCCGCACATACTTCTGCTTCACTGTTCCGAACAGCGGATCGATCTGCGTGAGCGAGGAAATCTCATCCCCCCAAAGCTCGATGCGGTAAGCCATGTCGTCATAGGTAGGGAAGACCTCAATCACGTCGCCGCGCACGCGAAACGTTCCACGCCGGAATTCCCCGTTCGTGCGCTCGTAAAGAATGTCGACCAGCTTGCGCGTGATGTCCTCGCGCTTAATCTTCTGGCCCTTTTCCAGAAACAGCATCATGCCGTAATAAGCTTCCGGAGATCCCAACCCATAGATGCAACTCACTGAGGCCACAATCAAAGCATCACGCCGCTCAAATAACGATCGCGTAGCCGAGAGTCGCAGCTTGTCGAGTTCATCGTTGATGGTCGCTTCTTTTTCAATGTAGAGATCGGCGGCGGGAACGTAAGCCTCAGGCTGGTAGTAGTCGTAGTACGAAACGAAATATTCGACGGCATTGTGAGGAAAGAAATTCTTGAACTCGTGATAAAGCTGCGCCGCCAAAGTTTTGTTGTGAGCCATCACCAGCGCGGGACGGTTCACCGCCTCAATCACCTTGGCCATGGTGTACGTCTTGCCCGAGCCGGTGACGCCCAACAGAACCTGGTGCGCCTCGCGGTCATACACCCCGCGCAGCAGCGCCTCAATCGCTCGCCCCTGGTCCCCCTGCGGCTTGTAATCAGAAACGAGTTTGAAGTCCATGGAAGAAGCTCTTAGCTGTTAGCCCTTAGCCGTTCAGCGTGAACCGAGCCGCCAAATACCGCGGGCATGGGCAATGTTCACGTAGGGACAGCCGCCCTGTCCAGCCGAGCGCAGCTCGGCAGTTCTACTCCTAGCGCACTACAGAAAGCAATTTCAGCGAGTACGAATCTTTCTATTATAACGCTGGCCAGACACGCAGCTTCATGCCGCGCCAGGAGCATTTCCGAGAGAAACGGCCGGCCTACTTCTCCTCCCGCACTTCCCCGACGTCCACCACCCTCGCGCCCGCCCGGAACTCCCGGTAATCCCAGTACGTCTGCTCCGCTTCCTCGTGGTGTCCCTTAAAGAGCGCAATCCGCGCATCCAGCTTGAAGTTCAAATGCTCCGGCAGCCAGACTTCATCGTTGACACGAATTTGTTCATAGTCGAGTCGGGTCCCTTTGTGGATACGCGCCAGCACCCATCCCAGTGAAACCGTGTCCGTAGCCTCGACATCCAGCTGGACGAGCTGCATGTCGCTTTTATCGATCCACATCTGTCCGTGAAACTTTGAAAGAAATCGCGCCGCCAGCAGGACCTCCGGGAATTTTCTTTTCGCGGCCGACAATGCGAACAACAAAGTTGACGTTTATGACGGCAAATTCAATCTGGTCAAGACGTTTATCGACAAGACGCTTCCGGCGGGGTTCGCTCCCTTCGGCATCCAGGACTTCGGAGGGTTGGTCTACGTAGCGTTCGCGGGTTCGTCCGGAGCGGCGGGGGGCTACATCGACATCTTCAGCGAAAACGGAACATTCTTGAAGCAGGTGGCACATGGCGTGCCGCTGAATCAGCCCTGGGGCCTCGCCATCGCCCCCAGGAATTTTGGACCACTGAGCAATACGCTCCTGGTCTCGAACAACACCAACACCGGCACTATCAACGCCTTCAACAGCATAACGGGGGAGTTCGTGGGCACCATCAAGGACGCCAATGGCAAAGCGATTCACATCGACCAGCTTTGGGGAATTGAATTTGGTGGGGGAACAGCAAACAATGGCTCGAGCAACCAGCTTTTCTTCACTGCCGGTCCCGACAATAACTTGGCAGGAACGTTCGGCGTAATCGCGTTCCAGTAGCAACTTTCGGAGGGTGATCCGCGGGACGATTCGCATTTGCTGATCGTCCCGCGCAAAATTGCCACCTCTACGACGGGGCTACCTTCTCGACTTAACCGCCCTCCCGCAACATTCTCCCTGGAACAAGCGCTCGTCCACACGATGCAGCTTTTTCTCCATCGTCGGAGTCAGCAGCGGGTAGTGCTTTATGTCGAACAAGTGGTACACGATGAACCACACCGGCTTGTCGGTCGTCATCCACTGCTGACGGTCGAAACGCTTCAGGTTCACCGGATCCGAAAAACGTCGCAGCGTGCGCTCGCGCCGCAAGTTGCAATAGATGTTGAAATAACTCAAGGCCAGTTCTCGAAGCGTTCGGTATACCGGCTCGCGATAGCGGCAACCGGTGAAATTCGATTTCGCGACTGCGCCCCAGCCCCCATCCCGCTGGTAGATGGCGATGACGTGGTCAGTATCATTTTCGGCTTCGAAGTCCAGCAGCAGCGGAGGATATCCATTCGCGCGCAACGCCGCAGCGGCAAAGATGGCGCCTTCGAGGCAATGGGCTGTTTCCTCGGCGAGCACACGGCGCGGCGACCATGCCGTATCTTCCAGGTGATAAGGTAGGGCATCGAGAAACTTCTGAATGCCATGAGCATCTTTCATGCTGCGCAACTTGCGCAACTCTTTCGCGCTAAAACCGGTGGTCAATGCGAAGCCATTAGAGTTCATGGGTCTGCTGCCTGAGTGTAACGCAGACCTCTCCCTTCGCCGAAAGTAGGTTTTCAGGTATCGCTATGGACATCCTTTACGGCGAGCAGGGAGCGGATGATGACATAGTGCCGAACGTTGGACTTCTTCCGGGGTGCCGATTTCGCGCTTTGCTTGAGCCCGTCATTTTCCCGTCTCGCCCGCCCTAAAGATCTCAGACAACTCCTGAGGCGTATCTACAACGATGTCAGGAACAGGCTCCTCCAGGGTGTGCGGAGCGAACCCATAGGTCACGCCCACCGTCCACAACCCGGCGTTGCGACCAGTGCGGATATCGACATGTGAATCGCCGATCATCGCTGTGTGCTCCGGCGCTACGCCATGTTCTTCCAACAGTTTTCGCGCTCCCTCAGGATCAGGCTTCTTCGTGGCGAAACTATTGCCGCCATAAACTTGCGTGAACAGCGGAGCCAGCCCTAACGCATCAACGATAGCCCGCGATGGATGCACGGGTTTATTGGTGAGCACCGCCATTTTGCGCGGCGTGCCATTCACCGATTGCCGAATCGAAGTCAATACATTCACTAGCCCGTCGTAAACCTGCGTGTAGTCCAGCTTGTGCTCGCGGTAGTAGGCCAGAAAAAACTCTAATCCCTTGCGGACGAGCGCTTCGTCACTGGCTTCCGCCCCCAAGGCTCGCTGAATCAGGAGGGGTGCACCATCGCCGACATAGCTGGCGATGACGTCTCCCGGCAACTCGGGCCGCTCAACATGGCGCAGCGCCGCATTGACCGAATGAACGAGGTCGAGGCGGGAATCGATGAGCGTGCCGTCGAGATCGAAGATGACAAGTCTGATCGAGTGCGGATCGAATGGACGCTGGCGGTGAATCATCTACCCTCAGGATAAACGATTGGCGGGAAGGGGAGCGGCGTCAAGTTAGCACTCAGCACTCGCAATCGCACTTCGCCATTGACATCATCCTATATTTCTAGTATTATCGAAATATGGCAGAGATCCAGGCTACGGGCAAGAACAGCGAACGTATTGCCAAGTACGCCGACATGTTCTCGGCCATGGGAACCGAGCCCCGTTTGCGCATCATGCAATTGTTACTCTCGGCGCATCCGGAAGGGCTGGTCGTCGGAGATATTCAGGGCGAGCTCGACATCCCGAATTCGACCCTGTCTCACCATTTGGAGAAGCTGAAGACCGAGGGCTTGGTCGAAATCGAGCGGCAAGGTACTTTTCTGCGCTACACCGCTGACACCGAAGCGCTCCAGGAGTTGTTGCGGTTCTTGTATGCCGAGTGCTGTACGCGCAACAAGGCACTTAAACCGGAAGCGATCATTCAAATCTGTAAGTAGGAGGACTGCGCATGAGCACCACCGAGATGAAGGACGGCGTCAGAGATATCAAAGAAGTCGTGAAGCAAAAGTATGGCGAGGCCGCGCTCCGCGTGAAGTCGGGGGGTAGCTCCTGCTGCGGCGCGTTTTCCGGTGGCGGTTGTGGCGATCCCATCACTTCCAATCTTTATGATGCGCTAGAGGCCACTCAGATTCCAGAAGAAGCGTTGCTGGCCTCGCTAGGCTGCGGCAATCCGACCGCGCTGGCCCAGCTGAATCCCGGCGAGATAGTGCTCGATCTTGGCTCCGGCGGCGGCATCGACGTACTGCTCAGCGCGAAGCGTGTCGGGCCCACAGGCAAAGCGTACGGGCTTGACATGACTGATGAAATGCTTGCCCTGGCCAACGAAAACAAGCGCAAAGCGGGGTTGGACAACGTTGAGTTCCTGAAAGGCGAAATTGAGCATATTCCGCTGCCCGACAACTCTGTGGACGTGATCATCTCCAACTGCGTCATCAATCTCTCCGCGGACAAAGATCGGGTTCTGCGCCAAGCCTTTCGCGTGCTCAAACCCGGGGGGCGCTTCGCGGTTTCCGACGTAGTCACGCGCGGCGAAATGCTGCCTGAGCTTCGCCAGAGCGTACTCGCCTGGGTCGGTTGTATCGCCGGAGCGCTGGAGGAGAACGAATATCGCGGTAAGCTCGGAGCCGCTGGATTTGAACAGATCGACCTCGAACCTACCCGCATCTATTGCACGGAAGACGCTCGCGAATTCCTCACAGGGCAGGGAATCGATGTTGACGCTCTCGCTCCCCAAGTGGATGGAAAATTCATGAGTGCGTTCGTCCGCGCCGTGAAACCGAAACTCCAACAGCAGACGTGCTGCGGTCCGACCTGCTGCGGCTAACGCGAGCCAAGGCTATTAGCTATGCAAGGCGTCCGCAATGTTTTGTTTCTGTGTACGGGAAATTCAGCGCGCTCCATCATGGCTGAAGCAATCCTGAATTCCAAAGGTAAGCCCAGCTTCAATGCCCACAGTGCCGGGAGTCATCCCACCGGAGCGGTTCGGCCTGAGGCGTTACGGCAGTTGGAACGAGTCCATCTTTCGACCCGTGGCCTGCGAAGCAAGAGCTGGGACGAGTTTGCGGGCGAGGGTGCTCCCCAGCTCGATTTCATTCTTACCGTATGCGACAACGCCGCCAAAGAGGTTTGCCCGGTTTGGCCCGGTCGCCCTGTAACGGCACATTGGGGCATCTCCGATCCTGCTGCAGTGCGGGGGACTGAAGAGAAGGTGGAGGAAGCTTACCGCGAGGCTTTCTTTCACCTTGAAAGACGCATTAGCGTATTCCTCGGGCTCCCGTTCGCCAGTCTCGACAGTCTTTCACTGAAGAGGGAAGTCGAGAAGATTGGACATAAATGAACTTCAATCCGAGCGCCCGGGTTGTGGCGGAGTTTCTCGGAACTGCGTTCCTTCTTGCTGCGGTAGTCGGGTCCGGAATCATGGCTGAACGCCTGGCAAGCGGCAACCTTGCGATCGTGCTGCTGGCGAACACGTTGGCCACCGGCGCAGCGTTAGTGGCTTTGATTCTAACCTTTGCTACCATCTCCGGCGCCCACTTCAACCCCGCCGTCACCATCGCCGATGCCGCACGGGGTGGAATCGCCTGGCGCGAAGCGCCCGCCTATATTGTTGCCCAGATCGCCGGTGCTTTCCTTGGAGTGGGCGAGGCGCACATCATGTTCGGGCTGCCGCTGTTCTCCTTGTCCCTTCACGCGCGGAGTGGGGGGCCCAGTTGCGGAGCGAGTTCCTCGCTACCTTCGGATTGCTCTCGGTCATTTGAGGATGCTCTCGCACGCGGCCCACAGCAGTCGCCTTGGCCGCGGGAGCTATATCACTGCGACGTATTGGTTCACGGCTTCGACTTCATTTGCCAATCCCGCGGTTACACTGGCCCGCGCTGCCAGCGACACCTTTGCCGGGATTCGTCCTGCTGACGCTCCCGGCTTCATGGTCGCGCAACTGACTGGGGCGATTGCCGCTACCCTGCTCTTTCGTTGGTTCGGTAACGCCACGCGATTCGGGCCGTCCACGACAGAAATACGGAAATGACGAGAGGAGCCGCTGCAGAGTAGCGGGAGTTGATTCTCCCCACGTGAAATTCAGCCCGCAGCCAATGGCCGAGACACTGTCGCGTCACGCCGTGCCGCTGATCGCTTTGAGGTCTTCAGCGCCTGCGTGTGCCCCAGCGTAGCGCATCCGGAAGCAATGAGAGTCATGCGGCTAATGGGGCAGGTCGCAGGCGGCCGCTGGTTTCGTTTTATCAGGCCGGAGTGGGAGTTTTCTCGGAAACCGATCTGCCGGCGGGAATCACGAGCTCCACCAGCGTGCCCGGTTGAGTATTCGAAAGCCGCAACTCTCCGCCAAATTCCTTGGCTCGTTGCCGCATTCCCCCAAGGCCAATGCCAATACTGTCGGGCTGCAGGTCTGCTGTCCGTTTCTTGATTCCCTTGCCATCATCCCGCACCGAAACGATCATCTGACCGTCTCGCCGGCTGAGATTGATCCAGACCTTGCGCGCTTCCGAATGCTTGAAGACATTGGTGAGCGCTTCCTGAACGATGCGGAAGATTGCGGTCTCCAGTTCTGGCGCAAGCCGCGGGAAGTCAGGCTGGACCTCGAATGAAGTCTCGATGCCACTGCGCTTAGTCAGTCCGTCCATGTACCAGGAAAGCGCGGAAAGCAGTCCAACTTCGTCCAGCAAGGGGGGATGCAAGAGGTGAGACATGCTGCGTACCTGTTGGATGGCGCGATCAATGATTTCGCTGGCTTCGTCGGCCACCGGCCTTTCCGCTGGCGTCGAGTTTGGCCCAAGCGATTTGCCCAAGACCATCTTGGCCACGGCAAGCTCCTGTCCCAACCCATCGTGCAGGTCGCGCGCGATGCGTCGCCGCTCCTCGTCCTGCATCGACAACAGGCGGACAGAAAGCCGGCGCAACTCGGCGGTTCTTTCGTCGACCATCTTCTCCAGTTCTGCCGCGCTGTCGCGAATCGATTGTTCCAGCATCTTGCTGTCGTGGATGTCGGAACAAGTGCCGTACCACTTGACGATCCCTCCCTTCAGGTCGCGAATCGGCAAGGCGCGAGCGCGAAACCAACGATAGGCGCCATCGCGCGAGCGAATGCGATATTCGGCCTCGTAGTTAGCTCCCGATTCGACGGAACGCAGCCAGTGCGCCATGGCGTGTTCCTTGTCATCTGGATGCACACAGTCCAGCCACTCAAAGCCATTGACCGACCTTGAGTCAGCTCCGGTGTAATCGTAGAATCGATCACTGATGTAATCCCTGGAGCCGTCCGCCTGCCGGCTGAAAATAATGTCTGGCGCAGTGTGAACGATGGCGTCGAGTTCCTGATTCTTGCGCGCCAGCTCGCGGTTGAGCTGCTGCAGCGTTTGACTTCTCGTCTCTAATTCCTCCGTTCGCTCTTCAACGCGGCGTTCCAGTTCACGATTCAAGGTTTGGAGCTGCCGGGTTTTGCGATGTAGCTCGGAAAAGACGCTGACCTTGGCGCGCAGAAGTTCGGGAATAACCGGTACGGAGATGTAATCCACGGCGCCCTGTTGGTATCCCTTGAGCCGGTCAACGTCGGTGAGGTGCACGGCGGAAATAAAAATGATCGCCGTCTTCTGAAAGCGGGGATGCTGGCGAATCATGTTCGCCAATTCGAAACCGTCAACCTCAGGCATGCTCACGTCCATGAGCACGACCGCGACGTCGTTCTTCAGCAATAACTCCAGGGCCTCTTTCGCCGAACTGGCTTTGATCAAATTCTCATCGAGTTCGCCCAACATGACTTCATAACTGAGCAGCTTGGCGGGCTGATCGTCCACCATCAATATGTTGACTCTGTCCTTCATAGGTTGTGGTGTGTTTGGCATGGAGCGTCCCCCAAAGATTCCCCATCCCTAAATCATTCATGCCGCTATCTGTGCAACCACATACGCAACGCGGAAAGCAATTGGTCGGTGTTAACTGGCTTCGCCAGGTACTCAGAGGCTCCCGCCTCCAGACACTTCTCGCGATCCCCTTTCATGGCTTTTGCCGTCAAGGCAACGATCGGCAGTCTCCGGAATGAAGGATTCTGGCGGATCATTTGCATCGTGGCATAACCGTCCATCTCGGGCATCATGATGTCCATCAATACAATCGAGACATCTGGAGTGGATTCTATCGTGGCGATCGCTTCCCGGCCAGTTCCCGCGGTCAGCACAATCATTCCACGACGCTCCAGCACGCTGCTGAGCGCGAAGATGTTTCGTACGTCGTCATCGACCACCAGCACTTTCTTCCCCGCCAGGGCTTCATCCGAACGATGCAGCCGGTCGATCATCTTCTGCTTCTCGGGCGGAAGGTCGGCGACCACGCGGTGCAGGAACAGCGCCGTTTCATCCATCAGCCGCTCCGGAGATTCGACGCCCTTCACCACGACGCTGCGTGCCAGCGTATGCAGTCGAGCGTCCTCCTCAGGCGTCAATTCCTTGCCGGTAAACACAACGACCGGCAGGTCGCTCAGGGACGGTGTATCGCGGAGCCGCTCGAGGACGTCAAAGCCTGACATATCGGGCAGACGCAAATCAAGCACCACGCAGTCGAAACGTTGACCGTTAACGGCGGCCAGTGCCTCCTGGCCAGTGGAAACGATCTCGGTGTCGATGTCGTCATATCCGAGCAATTCCTTGATGCTGAACTGCTCGACCGGATTATCCTCGACAACCAGCAACTTCTTGCGCCGTGGCGTCGAATACTCCCGGATACGGGACAGTGCCGCGTCCAAACCCTGTGGAGTGCTGGGCTTGGTCACAAATGCAAACGCTCCACGTGCCAGGCCGTGTTGTCGGTCCTCATCCAAGGTCAGCATTTGTACCGGGATATGCCGTGTGGCCGCGTCCTGCTTCAGATGGTTGAGCACGGTCCAGCCCAGCATGTCCGGCAAGAAAACGTCCAGTGATATTGCGGTGGGATGATACTCGCGAGCGAGCGCCAGCGCCTCCGCTCCGCGGGTAGCGACGAGGACTTTGAATCCTTTGTCGCGCGACAGATCACACAACACACGAGCATAGTGCGGGTCGTCTTCCACGATCAGCAAGACGGCATCGTCCGGCTGGAGATTCTCCCGGTCGTCAGGGATCCTTTCCATCGGCATTTCCGCCGCCTTGGCAGCGGCCAATTCAAGCTGTGAAGAAGAAATTGAGGATCTGCGATCTGCCGCCGGCACGGTAGAGCTGGAGGGGCCCACGTATGTTTGCGGCAGGTAAAGGGTGAACGTGCTGCCCTTGCCAGGAGTGCTGCGCAACTGAATTTCACCGCCCAGCAAGCTTGCCAACTCGCGGCTGATTGCCAATCCCAGGCCGGTGCCGCCGTATTTGCGGCTGGTGCCGGCGTCGGCTTGCTGGAAGGCCTCGAAGATGATGCGCTGCTTCTCCGGAGCAATACCAATACCAGAGTCGCTGACCTCGAAGGCTACCACCGACGCCGCTTTCGCGAGGACGGGATGTTCCTCGCTCCATCCGCTTTTGGCCTGAGACACGGAGAGTTTCACGCCGCCCTCTTCGGTGAACTTGAAAGCGTTCGAAAGCAGATTCTTCAAGACCTGCTGCAAGCGCTTGGAGTCGGTAACCAGACTGCGGGAAAGGTGAGGATCCGACTGCACCTCGAAGTTGATTTGCCGGTTGTCAGCCTCGTGCCGGAATGGCCGGGCCACCATATCGAGTAGGTTGCCAAAGAAGACTTCTTCGGCTTCGACGGAAACTGTGCCGGATTCGATCTTCGACAAGTCGAGAATGTCGGTGATCAAGTTCAACAAGTCGGTTCCGGCCGCATGAATGGTGCGGGCGAACTCAACTTGTTTGGGCGTCAGGTTCAGATCCGGGTTATCGCTCAGCTGCTGCCCTAGAACCAGGATGCTGTTCAGCGGCGTACGCAGCTCGTGAGACATATTGGCCAGGAATTCGGATTTGTATTTCGAAGTCAGCGCCAGTTCTTTGGCTTTGTCCTCCAGCGCCCGGCGTGCCTGTTCGATTTCCTGGTTCTTGCGTTCCACTTCAACGTTCTGTTCGGCGAGCTGCTGAGCTTTCTGGGCTAGCTGCTCGTTGGTCTGCTGCAGTTCTTTTTGCTGGGTTTGCAGCTCGGTGGCTAATTGCTGAGACTGTTTCAGCAAGCCTTCCGTCTGCATTGTGGCCTCGATACTGTTGAGCACGATACCAATGCTGGCCGTCAATTGTTCAAGGAACGCCAACTGGGAGGCAGTGAAGGCGCCCAACGATGCCAGTTCGATCACCGCCTTTACCCGATCTTCAAACAGAACGGGCAACACGATCACATTTCTCGGTACGGCCTGGAACAAGCCGGAGCGGACGGCGATGGTGTTCGGCGGCAGATCGGTGATCAGCATTCGCCGCTTTTCCGCCGCACACTGTCCGACCAGACCCTCTCCAATCTTCAAACGCCGCAGATGTCCGACTTCTCCATCGCCTGCAAAAGCCGACAGCAGAACCATCTCCGCCGATTCGTCGCTTTCCATTTGGTAGATCACGCCCTGCTGCGCGTTGACCAGGGGAGCTAGTTCTGACAGCAACATCCGTCCCACCGTCGTCAGATCGCGTTGGCCCTGCAACATGCCCGTGAAGCGGGCCAGGTTAGTTTTGAGCCAGTCCTGCTCCGTGTTGCGATCAGTGGTGAGGCGCAGATTGTCGATCATGGTGTTGATGTTGTCTTTGAGTTCCGCGACTTCACCGCTGGCTTCCACTTGAATGGAGCGGGTCAGGTCACCTTTGGTCACCGCCGTCGCGACTTCGGCAATCGCGCGCACCTGGTTGGTCAGGTTGTCGGCCAGCAGGTTTACGTTGCCGGTGAGATCCTTCCAGGTACCGGCGGCTCCGGGCACGTTGGCCTGGCCACCCAGACGTCCTTCCACACCGACCTCGCGTGCGACGGTAGTAACCTGATCGGCGAAAGTAGCAAGCGTGCCGGTCATGTTGTTGATGGTTTCGGCCAGGGCTGCGACTTCCCCCTTGGCGTTCACCGTCAGTTTCTGAGTCAGCTCGCCGTTGGCAACGGCGGTCACGACTTTCACGATGCCGCGTACCTGTTCGGTCAGGTTGGCAGCCATTACGTTTACGTTGTCTGTGAGATCCTTCCACGTGCCGGCGACGCCGGGCACTTGCGCCTGGCCGCCGAGCTTGCCGTCGGTGCCGACCTCGCGGGCCACGCGGGTTACTTCAGCCGCGAAGGCGTTGAGTTGGTCCACCATCGTATTGATGGTATTCTTGAGCTCGAGAATTTCTCCCTTCACGTCTACCGTGATTTTGCGAGACAGATCGCCGCGAGCCACGGCCGTAGTCACTTCGGCGATGTTACGCACCTGACCGGTAAGATTTCCGGCCATGGCGTTCACTGAGTCGGTAAGATCTTTCCAGGTTCCGGCGACGCCGGGGACGTTGGCCTGTCCACCGAGCCGCCCTTCGCTCCCCACTTCGCGGGCTACGCGGGTCACTTCAGCAGCGAACGACCGCAACTGTTCGACCATCGTGTTCAGCGTTTCTTTGAGCTGCAAGATTTCGCCGCGCACGTCTACGGTGATTTTCTTGGAGAGGTCGCCGTTCGCGATGGCGGTAGCGACTTCGGCAATGTTTCGCACCTGACCAGTCAGGTTGCTGGCCATGAAGTTGACGTTGTCGGTAAGATCCTTCCACGTGCCGGCCACTCCTGGCACCTGGGCCTGTCCGCCGAGTTTTCCGTCAGTACCGACTTCGCGGGCCACACGGGTTACCTCCCCGGCGAACGCGTTGAGTTGGTCCACCATCGTGTTGATGGTGTTCTTGAGTTCGAGAATTTCTCCCTTCACGTCGACCGTGATCTTGCGAGACAGATCGCCGCGAGCCACGGCCGTAGTCACTTCGGCGATGTTACGGACCTGGCCGGTGAGGTTTCCGGCCATGGAGTTCACTGAGTCGGTGAGATCTTTCCAGGTTCCGGCGACGCCGGGAACGTGAGCCTGTCCGCCGAGCCTGCCTTCGCTACCGACTTCGCGGGCCACGCGCGTTACCTCACCGGCGAACGCGTTGAGCTGATCGACCATCGTGTTGATGGTTTCCTTGAGCAAGAGAATTTCACCGCTGACGTTCACGGTGATTTTCTTCGACAAGTCGCCGCTGGCAATGGCCGTGGACACTTCTGCGATATTCCGAACCTGGCCAGTCAAGTTGCTGGCCATGGAGTTGACGGAGTCGGTGAGATCTTTCCAGGTTCCACCAACACCGGGCACCTGCGCCTGGCCGCCCAGCTTTCCGTCAGTACCGACTTCGCGGGCCACGCGCGTTACTTCCGATGCGAAAGAACGCAACTGGTCCACCATCGTGTTCAGAGTGTCCTTGAGCTCGAGAATTTCGCCCTTCACGTCGACCGTGATCTTGCGCGACAAATCGCCGCGAGCCACGGCCGTCGCCACTTCGGCAATATTTCGAACTTGACCAGTCAGGTTGCTGGCCATGAAGTTCACGTTATCGGTGAGATCCTTCCACGTGCCGGCCACGCCGGGCACCTGCGCCTGGCCGCCTAGCTTGCCTTCGGTACCGACTTCGCGGGCCACACGGGTTACTTCGCCGGCGAACCCGTTAAGCTGGTCCACCATGGTGTTGATCGTATTCTTGAGTTCGAGAATTTCCCCTTTCACGTCCACCGTGATCGTGCGCGACAAATCGCCACGAGCCACCGCAGTGGTCACTTCAGCGATGTTTCGCACCTGGCCGGTGAGGTTTCCGGCCATGGAGTTGACGGAGTCGGTGAGATCCTTCCAGGTTCCTGCCACGCCGGGGACGTTGGCTTGTCCGCCCAGGCGGCCTTCGGTACCCACTTCGCGGGCCACTCGCGTAACTTCACCGGCGAAGCGGTTGAGCTGATCGACCATCGTGTTGAGCGTCTCTTTGAGCTGCAAGATTTCGCCGCGCACGTCGACCGTAATCTTGCGGGAAAGATCGCCATTCGCGATGGCCGTTGCCACTTCGGCGATGTTTCGCACCTGGCCAGTCAGGTTGCTGGCCATGAAGTTCACGTTGTCGGTGAGATCTTTCCAGGTGCCGCCGACGCCGGGAACTTGCGCTTGTCCGCCGAGCTTTCCTTCGGTGCCGACTTCGCGGGCCACGCGCGTTACTTCGCCAGCGAAGGCGTTGAGCTGGTCCACCATGGTGTTGATGGTGTCTTTGAGTTCGAGAATTTCCCCTTTCACGTCCACCGTGATCTTGCGCGACAAATCGCCCCGAGCCACGGCGGTAGTCACTTCGGCGATGTTACGGACTTGAGCCGTTAAGTTTCCCGCCATGGCGTTGACGGAGTCCGTGAGGTCTTTCCAGGTACCGGCCACGCCCACCACAACAGCCTGACCACCAAGCTTGCCGTCAGTACCCACCTCACGAGCTACGCGCGTTACTTCGGAAGCAAAGGACCGTAACTGGTCCACCATGCTGTTGATAGCTTCTTTGAGCTGAAGAATTTCGCCGCGTACGTCAACCGTGATTTTGCGGGAAAGATCGCCGCTGGCCACAGCGGTCGCCACTTCGGCGATGTTACGAACCTGGCCGGTGAGGTTACTGGCCATAGAGTTTACGGAGTCAGTGAGATCCTTCCACGTACCAGCTACGCCGGGGACCAACGCCTGGCCACCGAGTTTGCCGTCGGTTCCGACCTCGCGCGCAACGCGGGTTACCTCAGCGGTGAATACGCCGAGCTGCTGAATCATGGTGTTGACGATGCTGGCCGAGCGCAAGAACTCGCCTTCAAGCGGGCGGCCATCAACGTCCAGTCGCACGGTCTGCGTCAAATTGCCCTGCGCCACGGCCGCGATGGCGCGAGTAACTTCCGCGGTCGGCCGGAGAAGATCTTCTACCAGCGTGTTAACCGAGACTCCCATCTCGCCCCACGCGCCGCGTGATTCCTGAAATCGTGTGCGCTCTCGCGTTCTTCCTTCTTTGCCGACCACTTGCCCGACGCGCTTCAATTCCTTCGCCATTTGCTGGTTGGCGGCCACGATTTCGTTAAACGTGTCTGCCACTTTTCCCGCGAGCCCGGTCCAGGACACCGGGAGGCGCACAGAAAAATCTCCATCGCGCATAGTGTTGAGGGCTCCGAGGATCACGCTGAGATCGACGGAAACAGGTTCCCCACCAGAATTCCCGTTGTTCTTCACCGGCGCCTTGGCCTCGGCAATCGGTTTGCCCTCCACGGGCACGTTGGGCTCGCCATTGGCAACCGCGGCAGTCGCGTTCGTGCTATTTCTTTTCATGGTCATCGTCTCCGGGGACGAGGAAGGTTGAGTCTTGCGAAACTAGCTCTTCATTATCATTATTTCCGTTTTTCCGATGTGCAAATAAGTGAAAGGGGACCTCGACAATTGGACAATACCGCTTCGGGGGGGAGGAAGGGTGTCGAGAAGTGCTCAGCAGCAGAGATGTCGTGATTGCCTTCGACGCCAAACTTAGCATTTCGGACTAAAGGCGCAACCCCCCAACGTACAGGATCTTTCCAAATTCGTAACACAATAGCGGGGGGGTCTCTCTAGGGTGTTTCCTGTAGTAGCCAAACCAGTAGTTCATCCCATTTACCGGGCCGCCTGAGAGGCGGGACGGCGCCAACCTCTGGCCACAAGCCTCTGTTGCCGCTCATGCTGTTCGATCGGTTGCCGTAGACGTGCCGCATTCTTAATGGAAACGACATGCATCCTAGGAACGTAGCCTTCGCCAAGCTCCCCCGAGGCCCCAAGTTCCTCGCACTCTTAGGTATTCAGCCTGCATCGCAAGCAACTCCTGGCGGGGCTGTTCGCCGATCAGGGTTAGATTTTATCCGGCTGAGTTGCAACATTGAACTCCAGTATGTTCCCAACCGCCGGTCAGCATTTACAATGCAGCCTGTAGTTTCGCCCGTGGGGTGGACGGAAGGCTTGGCAATCGAATCTAAACGAGCCGAATCTAAGTGACGTAAGGAATCGGATGGCGACGACGAAAACCGACCCCAAGCTGGCCATCACGGCAGACCGCGCAAGAAAAGGCAAGGATCATGAAGGCCTTACGCGCGAAAAACTGATCGAGGCCTACCGCATCATGTACACCTCCCGGAAAATCGACGACCGGGAGATCCTTCTTAAGCGGCAACAAAAAATCTACTTCCAGATGTCAGGAGCAGGACACGAAGCCATCGGCACCGCTGCGGGGCTGGTGCTCAAGCCGGGCTATGATTGGTTCTATCCCTATTATCGCGACCGAGCGCTTTGCCTGGCGCTCGGAGCCAAACCCTACGAAATGTTTCTGCAGGGAGTGGGAGCGGCAGACGATCCTAGCTCGGGTGGGCGGCAAATGCCCTCGCACTGGAGCTATGTGCGGCTGAATGTTGTCACTCAGTCTTCGCCCACTGGTTCACAGATTCTTCAGGCCGTAGGATGCGCCGAAGCTGGACGTTATCTCGCTCGTCACCCCAAGGCCGCAGAGCGCCCCAGCGCAAATGCTGGGGCGCCTGACTATCGTCAATTCAAGAATGTGACCTTCCACGGTGATGAAGTCACCTACGTCTCGCTTGGGGACGGTACCACCAGCGAAGGCGAGTTCTGGGAGGCGATGAACGCCGCCGCGATCGGCAAGCTGCCACTTATCTTCTGTGTCGAGGACAACGGCTACGCGATCTCCGTGCCAGTGGAGGCGCAGACCGCAGGGGGAAGTATTTCACGGCTGGTTTCTGGTTTTCCGGACTTTCACTTTGAAGAAGTCGATGGCACGGATCCTGTCGCAAGCTACGCGGCGTTTCAGCGCGCCGCGAAATATTGCCGCGAAGGCCACGGCCCGTCGTTCGTGCACGCGCACGTGATCCGTCCGTATTCTCACTCGCTCTCCGACGACGAAAGGCTTTACCGTCCTGAAACCGAGCGGGAACGTGACGCGGCGCGAGACCCGGTTTCGCGTACACAAATGTTTCTGCTGCGCGAAGGAATTCTCGACGAAAAGGGAATCACTCAGCTCGAGAAGCAGGTGGATGACGAATTGCAAGAGGCCGTAGACCTAGCGCTCGGCGCCTTGCCTCCGGCTCCAGAGACTGTAAGAGACTTTGTATACTCGCCGGATATTGATCCGACATCGGCCACATTCGAGACCCAGCCAGTTCCCGTTCCGGTCGACGCTGAAGGCAAGAAACCGGCGGCGAAGACGATGGCCGATCTGATCAACGCCACCCTGCGCGACGAGATGAAGCGCGATGAGCGCATCGTGATCTTTGGCGAAGACGTAGCCGACTGCAGCCGTGAAGAATATTTGAAGCGCAAGCTGGTGAAAGGGAAGGGCGGAGTCTTCAAGCTCACCTTCGGCTTGCAGTGGGAGTTCGGGGCCGACCGCGTGTTCAATTCGCCCCTAGCCGAGGCCGCCATTGTGGGCCGAGCGACGGGGTTGGCCACGCGCGGACTCAAGCCCGTGGTAGAAATCCAATTCTTCGATTACATTTGGCCGGCGATGATGCAGTTGCGCGACGAGTTGCCGGTGATTCGTTGGCGCTCGAACAACGGGTTCTGCGCGCCCTGCGTGATTCGCGTGGCCATCGGCGGATACCTTACTGGCGGCGCAATATATCACTCGCAGTGCGGAGAAAGTATTTTCGCGCACATCCCAGGACTGAGAGTTGTCTTCCCATCGAACGCTCTCGATGCAGCAGGACTACTCAGAACCGCGATCCGTTGCGACGATCCTGTGCTGTTCCTCGAGCATAAGCGCTTGTACCGCGAGAACTACGGTCGGGCCGCATATCCTGGGCCGGATTACACGATCCCCTTCGGCAAGGCCAAGATCGTGAATCCGGGCACCGACCTCACCGTCATCACTTACGGCGCGGTCGTGCCCCGGGCGCTGCAGGCGGCACAGAAGATCGAGCGCGAACACGGCGTGCACGTCGAGCTCATTGACTTGCGCAGCTTGAATCCGTTTGATTGGGAAGCTATCGCGGCTTCTGTTTCGAAAACCAACCGCGTGCTGGTGGCCTACGAAGACACTCTAAGCTGGGGCTACGGTGCAGAGATCGCCGCGCGTATCGCGGATCAATTGTTTCAGCATCTCGATGCCCCTGTTCGCCGCATAGCCGCCCAGGACACGTTTGTGGCCTATCAGCCAATTCTCGAAGACGCCATCCTGCCGCAGACAAACGATCTGTTCCGCGCCATGAAGGAACTGGCGGAATACTGACAATGAAGTTGGAGCGTAAAGCCATTCGCCTGTTTCAGGGAGGGCCACTCCTTGATTCCCGCCACATCAGGCTAACGCGACCACTTGATTCACTGGCCGGCCTCCCCCATCACAGTTACGAAGGCGTTGTTTGCACTTCAATGCTGATTGATCCTGGTCCCCCACGATGCTAGGCTGCGATCAGTGCAATCTCCATACGCAGATTCGTTGAAGTCCAATGCTTCTGGTTCTGGCCCGGTATTCGAATGGCTGCATTCCCCAGCCGCTGAAGTGTGGGCGAAGTTTCTGCTTGCTCTGGTGGGATTAGGGCTGGCCTTCGCCGCGGCGCTATTTTCCACCGTATCGCGCGAAGCAGGAAACCTCTGGGCGACGGTCATTTTGGCTTCGATCTCCCTGCTCTTGGCCACTTTGGTCGGGCTGGTCACGGTGCCTTATTTGGCCCGGCGAGTGGCGGTAGAGCGTCTGCGCGAAAGTTTTGATTTCGAGGTGACGCGCGCCGGCGTGGTGTATGTTCTAGTCACTCTGGTGATTGGCGTCGCCGCCCTGAACACGGGCAATAACCTCCTCTACATTGTAGTCGCCGCCATGCTGGCTGGCATCCTGGTTTCGGGCTTCGTTTCCGTCCTGGTGTTGCGGGGATTAGAACTGGATGTGCGCCTTCCCCAGCATCTGTTTGCAGGCCGCGCGGTACCGGGCCGGATCGTGCTGCGAAATTCGCGACGCTTTCTACCCTCGTTCTCCATTCGCGTTGTGCCTGCACGCCGAGAAAAAAAGAAGCAGCTCTTGAAGTGGAAATGGGAGCCGACGACATTCGTTTTCCCATCAAAACGGCCCACGGAGCGGCCGTGGGTGCGTCTGCCCGACCGGCGTCTGCGCCGCGTGAGGGTTGCTCCGCTGCCGCCCGGCATCTTCCAGGGCATGGCTTATTTTCCATACCTGCCCACGCGCTCGGAACTATCGGCCGATCTGGAATTGCACTTCGATCGGCGCGGCCGTTACAGTGAAGACAGCTTCGGTCTGGCCACACGTTTTCCCTTTGCATTTCTCACCAAGACCCGGCATATTGCGCTGCGGCGGGAGATTGTTGTTTACCCGCCGGTTGACCCCACCGACGAGTTCTACGAAATCCTCCCACTCATCAATGGTGAACTGGAGAGCTATGTGCGCGGTCGTGGTTCCGATCTCTATCGAATTCGCGAATACATGCCAGAGGACTCGGCGCGCCACGTGGATTGGAAGTCCAGTGCGAAATCGGGCTCTCTGAAGGTGCGCGAGTTCAGCCGCGAGGACGAGCGCAGGCTGCGTCTGATTTTCGACAACCCCGCCAGTGGAACGATTTCGTCGCAAGCCTACGACCGGGCGGTAAACCTGGCAGCCTCGCTGGCCTGGCACTTCTCCACCCAGGACGCTGACGTTTCTTACGTGATCCCCGGTTATCCCCGCGGCACCGATGTGCACGAATTTCTTGCACGATTGGCGGTGATTGAGCCCCACGCCAAGGTCCAAACCGCCGAGGCGGCCACGCCCGTACAGCGGTCGCTCGATGTTCTTGACATCTCGACCCTGGGTGAATCGGACGAATATAATATCGTCCTTACGGCCCGCCCCAAGGGAAGCCTGCTCACGGCGTTGTGGAACTCCTCCTCCTACTTCATCTTTATCCAGGAGCAATCCGCAAACCGCCTTCGGCCAGCGAAATAGAGCGTAGAGCCATCTCGTTCCTCTGGGGAAGAGGTGCACCCACTCCTCCCAGCTTGGGTTTTTCGTTCTTTACCCAACCTTTTGCCTCTTCCCTGGCATCGCCATCTCAATCTGGGTCGACAAGAAGGTAACGTTACCATGGTTACCTCAGTACATTGAACATCTGGCGCCAGAGGATTAGGTTTCTTCTATAAGGAGAAGTACTGATTACTCGGAAAGCAGCGCTACGCCGGCTGCTTCCACCGGCTGATATGTCGCGTCGGTTGCGATTACCCCCAATGGACGAGAAGATCAAGATTCTGTACTACGTTCTTTGGATTGCTCATCCCCTTCTGCAAGCGGGGATCGCGATAGCCATGCTTCGGAGCAACCTCCATCGCAAGTTCATGTACTTCTTCGCCTACGTGGTCACACAAATTCTGTCCTTCGCCATCATCTTTCCCGCTTACCTGAGGCATGACTATTCGGCTTACTTCTACTTGTACTGGATCAGCAACGCAATCAACGTATTTCTCGGGTTCAAGATCATTCATGAAATCTTTCTCGATGTTTTCAAGCCCTTCCACACGCTGCGGGATCTGGGCTCGGTTCTGTTCAAGTGGGCGGGTTTGGTAATGCTGCTCGTGGCGGGAGTGGTTTCGGTTTCCAGTAACTCGCACGAGATGGCGCCCTGGATGCTGGCCATTCTCACCACGCAGCGCTGCGTCCGCATTATTCAGGTCGGCATGGTATTGTTCCTTTTGTTCTTTGCCCATTACCTCGGAGTAAACTGCAAGCAGCACAGCTTCGGTATTGCCTTGGGCTTGGGCGGTTACGCCATGATGGAACTGGTGCTGATTGCGTCGTGGGTGGGGCAACATCTTGGAAATACGTCAATGGATTTGGTCAACATGGCCGCTTACAACTCCGCCCTGATTACCTGGTTTGTCTACGCGCTGGTCAAGAGCCCGGCCCGGGACGCTGCAGCCACCCTCCTGCAACCGCAACGCTGGGAGCAAAGCCTAACCGATATTCATCACCCCCTTCCTGCGGATTCTTTGATCCCGATGTTCGAAGGAATGGTGGATCGAGCTCTCTCTCGTACCCCCGTCAATGCGCCCCTGCCCTCAAGCGGGAGCGCAACACAAGCGAATTCTGCTGTTGCAGGCGAAGTAGTCCGAGTCGCCGGTTTTGATTTTTCACTTCCACCTCGAATAACTTCAAAAACCTAGGCCTCTCGGCGCGGCCCCACAGAGGATCCCTATTCGTCCAACAGCAAAGCTCCGTTCGGCTTTCGTAACTCGTTCCTGCGGAATGGCACAACTCACCCTGATACCTGAAGTAAGACTTCCACTGATCAGCAGTTGTTGTATGTATTTAAGGCTGGAATCACTGTAAATTGTGAGAATTGCGGTCGGCAAAACAGCACGGAGGCGACGAAGGTGAAAGTTTTTGCACAGAAGGCTTGACGAGTGCCTTATAATTCGGCCCGCGCTGGGCTTACCTCAATTAGGAAGTCTATCGCGGTAAAGGAGAAAGACCCATGAAACGTGCAATCAGGACTTCGCTCCTCATGATCGGACTAGTGGGCACATACGTAATGGCCGCCGTTCCTCAGGTTCCCGCCTTGGACGGAGGCTCGATACCCGTGTGCCCACCCTCGATGCTGAGCCGGTGCAGGTAAACCACTAACCAGCCGCCGATCACAACGTTCGTCAGTATTGTTATCGGAGGCACCTTGCAACGCAAGGTAACCAAAGTAACCTAAACAGTAACTTGGGCCGAGAACTTGGGCTCGCAATCTTTGGGCTGACGGGAACTTCATAACCCCGCCAGCCTTTTTTTGTGCCACCCTAGTTTGCATATTCAGATTTTGGAGATCAATACAGCCGTTACCGTAGGGAATGCTAGTGTTATGTCCAACAAATAACTAGACACGGTGACGGGTTCCCATTATCCTGGGACATGGGTAAAGCATGTCCGCTTTCCGCCGTAGAGCAGCAGAAGATGGAGCAGTGGACCGCAGCGCACGGCACTCCACAGCAGGTGGCTTTGCGCTGCCGTATCGTCTTGGCCGCCGCTGCGGGTGAATCGGATGTCACCATTGCCCAGCGGCTTTCGGTGAACCGCAATACGGTGATTCTGTGGCGAAAGCGCTTTGCGGACGAGGGATTGGACGGTTTGTGGGACATTGCTCCCGGCCGGGGACGAAAACCCCTGTATCCAATCGACAAGATCGCGGCCATCGTGGATGCGACCCTGCAAACCAAACCGGCGGGGATGACGCACTGGAGTTGCCGAACTATGGCGCAGAGCCAGGGCGTCAGCAAGTCCACGGTGAACAATATCTGGCGCGCCCACAATCTACAGCCACATCGCACGAAAACTGCGCGCCGAACTTTGGAGCAGATCCAGCCCGGCTGCACCAGCCCCAAATCCAGAAAGCGGAAGCAATGACTGGCTAGTTATTTTGCGACACTACAATACAATAAGAGAGACCTCCAGAATGGTTTGAAGAACCGATTTTGGGAGAGAACTAGTTCGGGATTTCACGCCGCCGCGGCTAACACTTCCTGCAGCTTTCCTGGGTCCGAAACTGGCGGCTGGCAGGAGAAGCCCGAGCAGACCACAGCGAAAGATTTCCCCGACGTCAAGTCCGGCAAGTTAGGAATCGTCGCGGCCAGCGCCGGAGGCAGGTTGTTCGCAACCGCTTGGTTTGCTGCCAAACGAATCACACTTTTGCCAAAAGCGAATGAAGCGGCTGCCGCCGAATACAATTCGGCTGCCCGACGATCAGCGTTATCCCCTGCGATCACGATCACTTGCAGGTGCGGCTGGAACAAGTGAGCCACGGCTATGCCGTAGGTTCCTGCAAAGATGCCAAACTGTTCCGCTACGCCCGCGAAAGTCTCGAGCGTCTGCTCGGCCTTGTCTCGATAGGCCGCATCCCCCGTGTAGCGATGCAGTCGCAACAGTGCGATAGCGGCCATTGGATTCCCCGCCGGAGTGGGCGAGTCTTGCAACGGCTTACGCCGTGTGGAGAGAACGCCGAAAGTCTTGTCATCCGCTAGAGGCTCAGTGTCGAAGAATCCTCCCGAAGTGAGGTCGAAAAACTTCGCGATCATGGCGTCGGCAATAGCGTGAGCGAACCTGAAATAGCTGATGTCAGCCGTGGCTTCGTAAGCATCGAGGCAAGCCAACGCGGTTGCTGCATAGTCGTCGAGCAGCCCCGACACTTCGCGGTGCTCGGCCTTCGGATCGGAGTAAGCGACCACATGCAGCAGTTGTGCGGCGCGGCCGCCGTCTGCGCTCCCCGGCTCAGGTCTCCACGCTTTCGACAGAATGCGATCCAGCGAGCGCAAAGCAAATCGGCGCGCTTCATCAAGATTAAGAACTCTTGCAGTTTCCAGGTAAGCCGCTATGCACATGCTGTTCCAGCCGACATAAACTGTTTTATCGACATAAGGTGTCGGACGCTTCAGCCGTGCTGCGTACATCTTCTTTTTGGCCGATTCCAGAAGTTCACTAACCCGTTCTGGCCCCACATTCAACCTGCGCCCGATTTCTTCAATCGGCGCCCGTACGTACAACACATTCTTGGCGGGATTGTGATGCATCTCGCCGACTTCATTAATGTCGTAGCGAAGTGCAGCGACCTTCAGTTCGTCCTCGGAGAGCACGGTACGCGCCTCCTCGACCGTCCAGGTGAAGTAATCGCCATCATCATCCATGGAAATGTCGGCATCCTGCGAAGCATAAAAGCCCCCTCGCTCGCGGTCACTCAGCCACTCATCCATCCAGCGAATGATGTCGCGCGCCACGTCGGCGAAAAATTCTGATCCCGTGGCCTGGTGGGCGTGTACATAGTTTTTCAGCAGCTCCGAGTTGTCGTAGCACATCTTCTCGAAGTGAGGCACAACCCACCGCTCATCGACCGAGTAGCGATGAAACCCGCCCGCCAGTTGGTCATAAACGCCGCCGTTCGCCATGTGCTCGAGCGTGGTGACGAAGAGATTTCGTAGCTGCTGATCGTCGTGGAGACGTTCGGCACGGTCCATGGGGCGACCGCCGCCCTCGGCTGACGGGCGGAGCGAAGCTCCGCTTGTGGTCCGCACGTACTGCTCGATCAAAAGATCAATCGCCGACGAATGCGGAAACTTGGGAGCCTGTCCAAAGCCGCCATTGCGCGCGTCGAACATAGCGAGGGCCGACTTCTCAATGGCGTCAATGACGCCCAGGGACACGTGCCCGCTCCGTCCGGCAAACGATTCCGACTGCGCGATGGCGCTCTCGACCATCTTGGCTTGCTCGACGATGTCTCCATGTTTCTCCTTGTAGGCGTTAGCGATGCTGGTCAGCACGCGTTTAAAGCTCGGGCGCCCATAGCCGTCGGCAGGCGGAAAATACGTCCCACCATAAAACGGCTTGCCCTCGGGAGTCAGAAAAGCCGTGAGCGGCCACCCCCCCTGTCCGCTGACCGCACTGACCGCAGCCTGGTAGCGGCTGTCGATATCAGGACGCTCATCGCGATCCACTTTCACCGCAATGAAATGCTCATTCACAATGGCGGCCACTTCAGGATCGTCGTAGGACTCGCGGTCCATCACATGGCACCAATGACACCAAACCGCGCCAATATCGAGTAGCATCGGCTTATTCTCCCGCTGCGCAGCCGAAAAAGCCTCCCCGCCCCACTCATGCCACTGAATGGGCTGGTGCATGGCAGAGCGCAGGTAGGAGGAGGAAGCGCGCGCGAGCGAGTTCAGGGTTTGGATGGTCATCCCATCAAGTGTAAATCCTTTCCTATCGCAGAGAGCGCTCCCTGCGTTGCCGCGATATAAGCAACCCTCCCACCCGATTCTGCACCTACTGTCACCGGCGTACGCCACCCCGTCGAATCGCTGGCCTGCCGGCATCAGTCGATTTTGCCGGTTGCAAAAAAGTCTCACGTGATACCAGGGCGGGGTGCCCAACCCGCATGCATGCTCCCGCGTGCACAAACTCCGTGCTGAGGAAATCTATGAACAGATTGCGAATGCTAGCAGTCGCGTTGGCAGTACTCACCCTCGGGACAAGCTCAGCCACCTGCCAAACCTGGCAGCCGCTCACCAATCAACCCAGTTTCAGTCCGGGCGCAGTGCTTCTGCTGACTGATGGCACAGTCCTCGCGCATTCCGAGCCAAACTGCCTCAACTGTACGAGCACGGACTACAACTCCTGGTACAAGCTCACGCCCGATAGCAGTGGCAGCTACGTCCATGGCACCTGGACGCAGGTCGCCTCACCCACCGGTTACGCTCCGCTTTACTTCGGTTCCGTCGTGTTGCCTAACGGCCATGTGGTCGTCGAGGGTGGAGAATACGACTGCTCAAGTGGAACCTGCAATGCCGCCTGGACCAATCAGGGAGCGATTTACGATCCAGTGAAGAATGGGTGGACTTCGGTCGCGCCGCCCACCGGCTGGAAAACCATCGGAGATGCGCAATCTGTGATTCTCCCCAACGGAACGTATATGCAGGCAGACTGTTGCACCAAAGACGGTACCGCAGCAGGATTGCTCCTCGGACTTCTGGCGAGCAGGGTCCTGGCTCTCGTCGTTTGTCAAGGCAACTCCCCGCGATCCAATGGTGTTGGCCGGTGCTGTTCTAGCTATGGCGCTGATGGGGCTACTAGCCACGTCGATTCCGACCCGCCGCGCGCTGTCGGTTGATCCCATGATCCTACTGCGCGAGGAGTGAACCAGCGCGGCACAGGCTGGAATATGTTCTTCGCCTCACGAAATGAAAGCCGCCCATCTTCACCTACGTTTCTGTCGGTATCCCTGAAGTCGGTTGTTGCGAACAGGCGTGGTATTGGAAAGCTCTATCCGAGATGTTCCAAGCTCAAAATCTGCTTGGTAACCTACTGAATTTGGCTTCGAACCACACCCTAATATCAGCTGGAAATCACCGCGCAGCGCGCTTCGATTGTGCATTTTCACACAAATGTTTCGGCCCGAAATCCGCAGGTTGGACGAGTTTTTCCTCCGATTGTCTTTCTCGGTCGCTCTGTGACGCTGTGGTGAGGTCATCGTTAACCGTTTTCAAATTCAGCCCGCGAGTTGCTTCGCGATCTTGCAGTACAAATCAATTGCGTCAGCAAGCTGCTGCTTCTCGATGTACTCACCCGCAGTATGCGCGACGTGAATCGATCCTGGACCGATCAGCAACGGCTCACCCCAGTTGCTGAGAAAGGGAATATCGGTAGTAAATGCAGCAGTCATCGTAGGCAAGCCGTCAACAGTGCGCAGGCGCAGGAAAGGAATCTCCAGAGGAAACGTTGTCTTCACCTGATGGCCCGCAGTCGCCTTAATCTGGCCGCGCAAGTCCTGCGACGGTCCGATAAGACGATAAAGCAAATCCGCATGAGCATAGTCAGGAATCACATTAGGTGCGCGCCCACCTTCAATCAGTCCGATATTCAAAGTGCATGGACCAATCTCCGGATCAGAAGGCAACGGCATGACACGAAGACGACCGAGAGCGTCGAGCAGCTTGTTAATCGCGGATTCGCCCAGCTCAGGATACGCCGAGTGCGCCATACGGCCCGAAGCCGTCAACTCGACGCGCAGTGTGCCCTTGGAGGCCAGAGCCATGCGATTCTCGGTTGGTTCGCCATTAACCAGATACTTGCAGCCAGCCGCTTGCTCGTTCGCCACTTTGGCGCCCAGGCTATCGCGCTCCTCGCCCACAACGAACAACATGCCGACATGAAGGCTCTGCTGCCGCAGGCGTTCAGCGGCGGCAATTTGTGCCGCGATAATGCCCTTCGCGTCGCACGAGCCGCGGCCATAGATGCGCGCCACATCCTCGGAAGAAGGAATGAATGGAGGCACGGTATCCATGTGCGTGGAAAAACTTACGACCGGATGCAAATTGTCGGGCGAGGTCGCATAGACATTGAATCGATTGTCTTCGACCTCGATTTTTTTTGCCTGATAGCCGAGTCGACAAAGTTCGCGATAGAGAAAATCTCCCACAGCAGCTTCATGGCCGGTGATGGATTCAATGTCAACGAGTTGACGCGTAAACGCGACTGCATCCATGGAAGAAGGATAAACCACAGGCGCCGTTGAGACAGAGTCCGAAAGTCGTCCGCTTCACATACGAGCAAAGCCGGGTATTCATCCTGTAGTCTGAACATTGTGTTAACTCATAATTCGACCATCAAGTCGTTTTTTCTCGACGCGCCCGCTGGCCGGCTGGAGGCGTTGCTCAACGCGGGCGCGGAGCACGCGACCCATGCCGCGGTCGTTTGCCATCCGCATCCGCTGTTTGGTGGCACGCTGCACAACAAAGTCGTGTTTCACACCATGAAGGCGCTGAACAGTTATGGTTTTCCCGTGTTGCGCTTCAATTTTCGCGGCACGGGTTTGAGCCAGGGTGAACACGATCATGGAATCGGGGAAGTGGATGACGTACACGCGGCGCTCGACTGGCTCGATCACGCACTTCATTTGCCGCTTATATTCGCTGGATTTTCTTTCGGAGCCGCGGTCGGTCTGAAAGCCGCGTGCGCAGATTCGAGAGTGAAAGCGGCGATCAGCGTAGGAACGCCGGTAGTTCCGGTGGCGGCTGATACTGAGTTGCCCCGCACATACACGTTTGACTTCTTGCACAATTGCGCCAAGCCGAAGTTGTTTGTGAGTGGAGCGCGTGATCAGTTCGGCCCGCGGACAAAATTGGAAGCGCTGGTTCGATCGCTGCCTGAGCCGAAGAAATTGGTAGTGATCGAAGGCGCAGATCACTTTTTCGAAGGACGCTTGCGCGAGTTGCGGGAAGCGATCGAGACGTGGGTGAGGGAAGCTGTCAGCTCTCAGCCGTCAGCCATCAGCTAAATCTGGCAGCGCTTCCGGCAATTCCGTGGGGCATGGAGAACGTGGCTGTGAATTCTATCGACCCCCTGCAGGCTGGGTTTTCGCTGATAGCCGACAGCTGACAGCCCTTCCTTATAATCCTCTGCATGCCTGACGCCGAGCACGAAAGCAAATTCCGCCTGATGCGCGAGACCGCCATGGGAATCTTCCGCTATGCGCTTGCGGAAGCCTCGATCGCCAAAGCATTTGCGCGGCAGTTGCGCTCGGAGCGCGGGGCTTTACGCATCTGCGAGGACCTGTACGATCTGCAGTCGTATTCGAGTGTGCGGGTCATTTCGATCGGTAAGGCTGGCCATACGATGGTCGAAGCATTGGCGGAGCTGGTCGGCGTGTCTGCGCTCGAAGGCATCGTAGCCAGTTCGTTGGAGCCGGCATCGCAGGTGCGCGGCTTTCGCTATTTTCGCGGCGGACATCCCGTGCCGAATGGTGAATCGATTCAGGCAGCGAGCGCGACGCTGAAGTTGCTGCAGGCGCAAACCGCGGCTTCGCTGGTCATCTTTCTCCTGAGCGGTGGAGGATCTTCCATTGTCGAAAAGCCCATCGATGACGAGATCCCACTTGACGATTTGATTGCCACGTATCGCGCTCTGGTGCATTCCGGCGCGCGCATCGCCGAGATCAACGCGATTCGTAAACATCTCTCCGCGGTCAAAGGCGGACGGTTGGCGCAGGCAGCGTATCCTGCTCAACAGGTTTCGCTGCTGGTTTCCGATGTGCCCGACACGACTCCCGATGCGTTAGCGTCCGGTCCGACGATGCCCGACTCGACCACCGCAGAAGACTGTTATCGCATCGCGCAGAGATATGGCCTGCTCCATGACGCTCAGTTTCCCCCCTCTACGCGCGAGCCGTTCGAGCGCCGCGCACTCGACGAGACTCCCAAGTCCGACGACCATGCCTTTTACCATTCGCGTTGGTGGACTGTGCTTTCAAACGGAACGGTGGTGGCAGAAGCAAAAGCCGCGGCGGAGCGTGCCGGATTCGTCGTCGGTGTCGACAACACCTGTGACGACTGGGATTACCAGCGCGCAGCAGATTACCTGTTGCAACGCGTGCGCGAGTTAGGAAAAGAGTCGGCGCGCGCATGCCTTATCTCCGGCGGCGAAGTGACCGTGAAAGTAAAGAACGGCGGTGTGGGAGGACGCAACCAACAGTTCGCGCTGGCCTGTGCGCGAAACATTGCGGGAGACAACATTACCGTCTTGAGTGCGGGGACTGACGGCATCGACGGTAATAGTCGAGCAGCCGGCGCCGTGGTGGATGGCAGTACGCTACCACGGGCGCAGAGTCGCGGGCTCGACCCTGCGGTCGCGTTAGAGCGCTTTGACGTGGGTCCGTTCTTCAGTGCTCTCGGCGACGCGATTGAGACTGGTCCGACCGGAAATAATTTGCGCGATGTGAGGATTCTGTTGGTCTACTCCTGAGTTCTGTCGGGAGTACGTGGGCGGACCCGAGCCAGGTTAGAGCCTCCTCCCGGGCTAAAGCCCGCGAGGAAAATTATTGATTGGGAGGGGTCGGCGGCGCGGCTGAAAGCCGCGCCCCTGCGAAGCAGGCCGCCCTTCTTGCAAGAATAAGCCAGGCCCCTACGCGCTCTTCGGCATGTTGGCCATGGTTTCTTCCATTCCTTTTTTCATCTCTTCCATGGACAGGTCAGCCTTATGGGTTCCGATCGACCATTTGTGGCCGAAGGGATCACGCAGCTTGCCGTAGCGATCACCCCAGAACATATCGGCGACTGGCATTTCAACCGTCGCTCCGGCTTTCACGGCGCGATCGAAGGCGGAGTCTACGTCTTCAATGTAAATATGAAGGCCCGTGCCGGAGCCGCCGGTGCTCTGTGGTGACAAAGATCCGAACTCGGGAAATTCGTCGGCGAGCATGATGATGGAATCGCCGATAACGAGTTCAGCGTGCATGACCTTGCCGTCCGGTCCCTTCATGGCGCCCTTTTCCTTGGCGCCGAAGGCCTGCTTGTAGAACTCAATGGCGCGAGCGGCGTCGCGCACAGTCATGTATGGTGTGATGGTGTGATAGCCCTTTGGAATGGCTTGAACAGACATGAAGACCTCCTCATTTCGAAAGTTTCGCGGCAGGAAGTTTACACCAAAAACAGGGTGCTTCGATAGTCAAAGGGCTGTTACAAAACGAAGGGTCGGAACTCAGCGAAACAAAACACTTCAGGTTGAGGATCGCCTCAGAAGAATCTGGTAACACCCTCTTCCATCACGACCACTCGGTCGCTAATTCCAGCTGCGCGCGCTTCTTTTTCCAGCAACTGCAGCGGCTCATCCATGGGCTCGTGCGACAAGCGGAACGTGCCGTAGTGCATGGGCACCATCCAGCGGGCGTTGAGATCAAGAAAGGCACGGGTAGCATCCGCGGGGTTAGTGTGAACATTGCGGAACGCCGGTGGATTGTAGGCTCCAATCGGGAGCAGCGCGAGTTCAGGGGACAAGCGCCTGCCGATTTCGCGAAAGCCTGCAAAGTAAGCAGTGTCGCCAGCGTGGTAGACCGAGTGTTTGCCTGCTTTTAGAACAAAGCCACCATACCCCCGATGCGAATCTTTGAGGATGCGGGCTCCCCAGTGGCGCGAAGGCACATGAGTGATCGAGAGATTGCCCTGGCGGGAATTGTTCCACCAGTCCATCTCGATGATCTCCGAGAATCCCAGGTCCGAAACAAGATCCGAAACGTGGCTAGGAACGATAATAGCCGGCGCGGTCCCGCGCTCACGCAGCGTTTGGTGCACAATCGCCCGCAACGATGGGCGATGAAGGTGATCAAAGTGGGCGTGTGAGACCAGAACCAGATCGATCGGGGGTAAGTCGCGAACCCGCAACCCAGGCCGGCGCAGACGCTTCAAGACAAAAAGCCAGCGCGCAAAGTTTGGATCGATCAGGACGCTGCGCCCGCCAATCTGAACAAAAAAACTGGCATGTCCGATGAAGGTGACGGCGAGTTCTCCATTTACCGCAAAGCGGGGATGGTGAGTCTCGCCCGAGAGCGGGGTCACCGCGGAATGACGCACCAAACGCCCAAACTGAGTAGCGCGCTTGCGCAGCGCCCGATTGCGAAGAGTTGACTTAATCATCCCAATGCTGCGCCGACTGGGCGCCTATAGTTTGATGTCAGCGGAGAAACCAAGCTCTATTTTAGTTCAGCAGGGC
>QIAN01000141.1 GCA_003225005.1 Acidobacteriota bacterium
GAGGACGTTTGGCGTGGGCGACAGTTTCTATGAGCCCCCCGATAGCGTCCACATTGTCTCGGCAAACGCGAGCCAAAGTCGCGTTGCAAAGTTTATTGCCTTTTTCATCTGCGATCGCGATACCCCTCTTTCAGTGGCCCTACCGGGCGAGTCTGCCGGAGATCGACGGTGACCGTGCTGGTCTCGTCAACGGCCAAAGCTACGGCGAGCCGAGATCGCGCTGGGAAGGCGCGTGGCCGGGTCGTGCGGTAAATTCGGCGTGAGTGGCGATCAGGTGTCCAAAAAGAGAGAGGAGAGAGGTGAGTAGCCGAATCGTTGTCGTGGGTGGCGGGTTCGCTGGTTTCTGGGCGGCGGTTGCCGCCCGGCGCGTGGCGCCCGCGGAGTTCGATGTTGTGATGGCGTCACGCCAGGCGACACAGCAGATGCGTCCCCGTCTCTACGAAGCGAACCCCGAGAGCTTACAGATCGATCTTTCCCCGATCCTGCAGAAGATTGGTATTGAGTTCGTGCCCGGTGAGGCTACCGCGCTCGATCACATAGCGCGCAAGCTCGTGCTCGATCACAAGAAGGAGCTGGAATACGGACGCGTGGTCGTCGCGACGGGCAGCGCTTTGCGTCGACCGTTGCTCCCGGGCGCGGACGAGGCGTACTCGATCGATACGGTCGCGGAAGCAATCTCCTTCGACAAGCGGCTCGCCGAAATCACGCGTAATAGCGGTGCTCCGACCCTTGCAGTTGTTGGTGCTGGGTTCACCGGCGTTGAACTCACACTGGAGCTGCGGGACCGTATTGCGCACCACGGTGCACCAGGGGCCGCCGAACACGCCCGCATCCTGCCTTTTGATGCTGCTGATGTCGTTGGTCGTGAACTAGGCGCAGGTCCACGTCCGGTGATCGAAGCCGCCCTAGCCGAGGCACGCGTCGAGCTGCGTCTAGCTGTGTCCGTGACAGCGCTGGCGCGGGATAGCGTCCTCCTCTCCGATGGGCAGACCATCTCCGCCGATGCCGTCGTCCTCACAACCGGCATGGCGGCGGCAGAGTTCGCTCGTAACATTCCAGGTGAGCGTGACAGGCTGGGCCGCATCGTAGTCGACCGTTCGCTGCGCACTCCCGCATCAGCGGCCATATTTGTTGCTGGCGACGCGGCGGCAGTTGATGGCGGCGATGGCCACCTAGTGCTGCAGTCATGCCAGCATGCACTCCAGCTCGGACGGTTCGCCGGCGAGAACGCCGCCCGCGACCTCATCGGGGTTCCTACGATTCCTTACGTACAGCCGCCATACGTCACTCGTTTTGATCTCGGCCGTTCCGGAGCGGTCTTCACGCGGGGCTGGGAACGGACAGTGGAGCTCACTGGAGCGGAGGCAAAGGCTGTCAAGCGACGGATCAACAGGGAGATCATCTACCCGCCGTTTGACGCCACTCGCGAAGAGCTTCTCGCTTTGTCGAGCGTGGAGCCGGCTCTACAGCGTCGCCCAACGCTAAAGAGCCAGAGAAGTCCTTAAGAATTCGGTATCGTACTGAGCCCAGGCCGGCGGCCAAAGCGAGGCTCGTCATGTTAGAGAGCGAAGTTATGAGCACATTTGAAAAACCATTCTAGCGTTGGCTAGCACTCGGGAAGAGAAAGCGAGATACATAGCGGATGCAATTTGTGCCTCCGGACCATATCGGTGGGTCGGAATCTACGATGTAAATCTGGCGAAGGGAACAGTCTCGAACATAGCGTGGAGCGGAGCTGGTGCCGGCACACCCGACGTTTCCGGTCACGAAAGGTCTCACTTCGAGAGCAATCAGGATGAAAAGGACGGTCAATGTCAGCGAGGTTACGAATGATATCGACTATTTGACGGCGCTCAGTAATACAAGATCTGAAATTATCGTTCCGATTTTAGACGATGCGGGCAAACACATCCTTGGCACGATTGACGTCGAGAGCGAAAAGGTAAGTGCGTTTGACCACGCAACAGAACGTCTGCTCGAACAGTGCGCGGTCGCTTTGCGTGCGTTGTGGATTACGGAGCAGAATCGCACCCTCTGAATATCGCAACGTAGGGCCAAGACCATTCTCTGCCACAGAGCCTAGAGCCTAGCTATGCACTTTGTCATGCCAGCTGGGGCGGTCATCGGAGGGCGTGCTCTAGTGCGGCCCTAAGTGTCTTTACACCTTTGCGAATCTGAGAGGACTCAAAACCGGCATACCCAAGCAATAAACCTCCCCGCTTAATGTTTCCGATTGCACATGCGGAAAGAGGCGAAGCGTAGACACCGCACGATCTGACGGCACGTGACACGTGGGCATCATTCGCTCCGTGGGGAAGCCATCCAACCAAGTGCATACCACCTTCGCTTACATCGACCTCCAGCAAACCCGCCAGTTCACGACGTGTTGTCTCAACCAGCGCCATCTGACGTTGCTCGTACAGGGTTCTCATTCGCCGAATGTGCCGGGCGAAGTGGCCTTCGGATATGAAGTCGGCCAGCACAGCTTGGTACGGCGTTGGGGAGTGGCCGTCGACGACGGCCCGCGCACGACGAAACGGCTCGACCAGCGCATCGGGAAGTACCACGAACCCGAGCCGCAAAGAGGGGAAGATTGTCTTGCTGAAGCTGCCCATGTATATGACCCGCCCTGTGCCGTCCAGCCCCTGCAACGAAGGCAACGGTCTGCCTCGGTAGCGATAATCGCTGTCGTAGTCGTCCTCCAGGATCCAAGCACGCTGCTGGCGTGCCCATTGAATCAGCGCAAGGCGTCGAGGTAGTGTCATGGTCACCCCGAGTGGGTACTGATGCGACGGAGTGACAATAGCGAGGCGAATTCGCGAACTCTCTTCTCGCACCTGCTGAATGTTGGCTCCCTCCGAGTCGACTGGTAAGCGAATCAGCGACGCGCCGGCAGCTCGCAATGCTGCACGCGCTCCGGGGTACCCGGGATCTTCAACCAGTGCAGAGTCGCCGGGATCAGTGAGTAAGCGTGTAATGAGATCGATGGCTTGTTGGGACCCACTCACGACAATGACTTGTTCCTCTCCGCAGCGAACGGCGCGCGCTGTACGGATGTACGACGCGATAGCCTGCCTGAGGGGCAGATACCCGGCAGGATCCCCGTACGTTAGCAAGCCCTCAGATCGCTGGCGCCACCGTCGCGCAGTTAGCCGTGCCCAAATCTTGATCGGAAATGCAGCAACATCGGGATGTCCTGACGCGAAAGGCTTGGCGGTTCCTTGGACGGTGAGCAGGCGAACGCGCTCGCGTGCAAGAACGTCACCTCGCCGCGACAGTCTAATGGATCGAGAAGAAAGAGGAACCGATGGTTCGGCTGAGTTTCCCGCGGTGAGTATCTCGTCCGGCAATGAAGAGGCAACGCACGTACCTGCTCCAACTTTCGCTTCGAGATAGCCCTCCATCAGCAACTGCTCGAATGCTGACACAACCGTATTGCGAGAAATATTGTTGTCAGTCGCGAATGCCCTGGTCGAGGGCAATCGAGTACCTGGCCGAAGCTGTCCCGACAAGATGGCTCGGCGCAAACCCGAATAGAGCTGCTCCACCAGCGAAGTAGTCGCGCGACGTTCCAGGTCGACTCCGGCGAGGACAATGTGAGGCGCATGTTTAGTCATTGGAACTCGTCACAATGGCTCTACATAGTAAATCAAAATGGCTCTTGCGATGGAACCACTTTGCTACATAGTGTCTTTAGATACGGGGAGATGGCAGCTGTCTGCATGGGCAACGTAGTCACAATCCGCGAAGCAATGCTGTTCGACCTAGTGCATGTTCTACGTCAGCGCCGTCGAATGTTCGAGGACATGGGCTATCGCGATCCTGCCGCGCTTGATGCAATGGAGGCATCGTCGAAGACATACTTCGAGTCGGCCATTGGAGACGGCTCGTACCGCGGTTGGCTTGCAGAGACTGATGATGGCGAGATAGTTGCAGGCGGAGGGATCGTCATTTCGCGATGGCCCGGGCTTACTTCTGCTCCCGAGCCTCGAAGAGCTACGATTCTGAATATGTACACCGAGCGCGTATTCCGGCGCCGCGGTATCGCACGGACTCTGATGACCACCATGATGAGGTGGCTTCGAGAGCAGGGCTTCCATAATGTCAGCCTTCATGCGAGCCAATTTGGCCGTCCCCTGTACGAGGACTTAGGCTTTCGGCCAACTAATGAGTTACGGTTCGAATTCGAGGAGTATGCGCCGAGCGGCAGCAGCACTTGCTGTCGGCCAACGGCAGAAGACAATGCTTCCGACTCGGAAGCGAAGATGCCTGTCCTTCTCATCCGCAAAGCCAAGCCGAAAGACGGAGATGCGATCTTGGCTTGCCTGGCAACCGCGTTTGAGCCGTATCGCAATCAATACACGAGCGAAGCTTTCCGTGACACGGTCCTCACAACGGAGTCTGTACAGCAGCGACTCTCCGTAATGTGCGTGTTGGTGGCATTTCGTGAAGGCAAGGCAGTCGGCACCATCGGTTACCACAAAATCTCCGACCGCGAAGGACACCTGCGCGGAATGGCTGTACTGCCTGAATGGCAAGGTTCCGGAGTGGCGAGAGCGCTGCTGGGTGCCGCCGAGACGGAGCTTCGCAAGAATCAATGCGAACGTGTCACCCTTGATACGACAGAACCACTGCAGCGGGCTGTCCGTTTTTACGAGAAGCACGGGTTTCGTCCGTCAGGCCGAGTGTCCGATTTCTTCGGCATGCCTCTCTATCAATATGTGAAGCTGCTCTAAAGAAACGCGTCACTCAGAGCAAGCGTTTGGATTTCTGTACAAACTGCAATCACGACCAATATTACTATGAGCTTCTGAAAGGGGTTTTGAGAAGATGCCGTTTGATTTTCAGCCCACGTTCAAAGGGGCGCTTGTAGAACTTAGGCCCCTTCGTCCCGATGACGCGGATGATCTGTTCGCGGTCGCGTCCGACCTGCTGATTTGGGAACAGCACCTGATTCGGGATCGCTATAAGCCCGACGTATTCAGCACCTTCTTCCTTGAGTCATTAACGTCACGCGGCGCATTAGCGGTTCTCGATTGTAAAGATGGCAGAATCATTGGATCGTCCCGGTTCCACGCCTACAACGCACAAGCGCGCGAAGTGGAAATCGGGTGGACGTTCTTGGCGCGATCGCACTGGGGCCGCAAGTACAACAGAGAGATAAAACAGCTCATGTTGCGGCACGCCTTTCGATTCGTGAAACGCGTGGTTTTTCTCATAGGCTCGCAGAACGTACGTTCGCAAAAGGCGATCGAGAAACTAGGGAGCATTCGTGTCGGCTCAAGGCCCGACACCGCAGGAAGAGACTCTTACGTGTACGAAATCACATCCGTGCCCGCCTGAGTTACGGATGGGCGGAGGTGCTGGACGCCGAACCGCATTTGGGTTCAGAAGCTCTACGGCCGCACCGCGAGGAGGACCCCAAAGCGCGAACCCCGGAGGGCGGGGCTGTGGACGGCATGGCGCATCGTCGATCGGGTCGAGCACCAGCGCCGGGTGAAGTTGCACCTGACCCAGACGTTGCGCATTCTGCTCTGAGCGATAGGTCGATATAAGCCCGGGAAGCGGTGCGCATCCTAGGACAATAAGCAATGCGGAAAGTGAATGTCGGTATCCTGATTTTCGACATGGTCGAGCTTCTCGACTTCGCTGGGCCGTTTGAAGTCTTTTCGCGGACGCGGCTCACTCCCGGGATTGAAGCTCGTCGCTCAGAAATCAGCGCCCCCCTATGCGTTTTCACCGTTTCCAAGTCTGACAAACCCATCACCGCTACAGGCGGCCTTAGGATCGTACCGCACTTCTGTTTTGAAGCGGCTCCGCCCATCGAACTGCTTGTCATCCCTGGCGGCGTCGGCACGCGGACGCTTCTGGCGGAAAGAGCAACACTCGATTGGATCCGCGCGACCGCAGCTCAAACGAAACGAGTCAGTAGCATATGCACCGGTTCGCTGCTTCTCGCGAGAGCCGGTCTGCTCAATGGCAAGCGAGCCACGACGCACTGGGGCGCGCTCGATCTGTTACAGCAGATCAGTGATTCTCTCCAGGCCAGCATTCACGTCGAGCGTTCGGCGCGTGTCGTTGATGACGGCGTCATCACTTCCGCTGGAATCTCAGCTGGAATCGATATGGCCTTTTACGTAGTTGAACAGATGTTCGGCAAGGAGATCGCGGACGAGACGGCGCACTACATGGAATACTACCGCCCCTAGTGCAGTCGAACAAAGTAGTAATGGGCTGTATCGTTGCGAGTCGTTACCAATGTCGAAGTCCCTGCCGCATGAAGACCACGTGTTACGGCGACTGGCGTTCCTCGCGCTGGCAATGGCCGGATGCCTTTGGGGCACCGGGTTCGTGTTCGGGAAAATTGCGCTCCGGCAGGTTTCGGTTGCGCACATGATTCTCTATAGATTCTGGTTCGCCTGTGCCGGGCTCCTAGTCATTGTTGCCTGTGACCGCACTGTGCCTTCCTGAGCGCACGCTCAGATCGATGAAGGGGGATCGGCATGACCGCAAAGGCTGAGTTTTGTTGTGTGCCTCTCTGCGCCCGGGATTTGGCTCCCCAGGAATCAAGGCCTCTCTTGAACAGCTCACAACGAGGAACGTTCCTAAATTTATTGCCTGGCTCATTATCATCGAGCAGTCGTTCGGAAGTATTGCGCTTATTGCCGGCTTTTTAGGGAGAATCGCGGCCGGTGGACTGTTCATCATCTTCACCGGTGCCCTCATAGTCCACTTGCCGGATGGGTGGACACTGAATTGGTTTGGAGCAAAAAAGGGAGAAGGAATTGAGTATTTTGTATTGGTCCTGTCACTTCTTCTGGTCATCGTCGTCAAGGGAAGGGGTGCGCTGTCAATGGATTTGTGGCTGACAAGATGACATGCCTGCGTGCCAATCACATCAGAACCCACAGCCTCTTTAGCTGGGTCACATCAACTGCGCATCCCAGGAGGCGATTGGTGCCTCGAACCCTTTCGTGTTCTGTGGGAAGCTGTTACGATAGTTCTGTGCCAAAGATCTGCTCAAGTTTTGTTCGCGGTTGTGCCCAGATTGTCGCCAATCTGGATCGCCCGGAGCGGTCTGTGCGCGGCGTTTTGCACACAGCACAAGAGCATGGAATCGCCGAAGTTTATGGGCGGTTTATGGGCGGTTCAGACCGAAATACGAGCAATCCGGGTCGCTTTGGGCAATCTGCGCAATATATGCAATTTGTGCAAAGCCGCATAAACACTGGTTATTTCGCATCTCGTTGATTTGGCGAGTGGGGACGTAGTTCAGTTGGTTAGAACGCTGCCCTGTCACGGCAGAGGCCGCGGGTTCGAGTCCCGTCGTCCCCGCCAATTCTTTCAACCGCTTGCAAGGAATTGGCAATTTGCGTCATGGTCCAATTTGGTCCAGTTAGGCCCGTGCTTCTCCCTTGTTGAGCACCATCCGAACAAGTTTGCTTTGTGCCAACCGCTTGTTCGGCATACCCGCCTGAGCGTAAAGATCCAGCGTAATGCGACTGTTCGCATGACGTAGGAGCTCCTGTACCACCTTCACTTCCTCGTTGTTCTGAGTGAGCAAAGTTGTGTACTTGTGACGGAAGGTGTGGAACCCAACCCGCTTTTGGATCTTCGCCGCCTTCACTGCAGGTCGCCCGTATCGCCGCCACAGGGTTTCTGGCCAGGTTTCCGCCCGCGGGCTGTCCTGACCGTTCAAGGGCACTAACGCAATGTGGGCGCCGCGCTGCAGCCCCATGTTCTTCCATGCTCCAGCAATTCAGTGATTTGCAGCGTTATGCCTTTGGCGAGCTAAGTGCGATGACACGGCTAGCTGTACGAACTGTTACGCAAAGCCGCTGCCGTGCTGAAGCACAAGAGCGACGAAGGAGTCGCGATGTACTCAACAACATCTCTGAATGGGGTTCCTACAATCCAGCGAGACGGACGCAACATCCTGGGCGTCTGCGATCAGAATTGGGAGTTTGCGAGTGAAATCTGCGATCTGCTCAATTCCCTGGAAGACGATCCACACATCTTTCTAACTGAGCACGATCGAAAGTGGCTGAAGGCCATGGATCGGGCTTTCAGGACGGTGCAACATGCCTGATCTCAAGACTACGGCGAGTGTTTCCATTGTCGTGCCGTTTCATAACGAAGAACCCAACGTCATCGAAATGTACTGGCGACAGCAAGAAACCAGAGAAAAACCAGGAAAGGCTCAACTAAGGGAGCGCAGAAACTGCTGAAGGATTTCCCTCCGGGACGCGGCAAATAGATACTCCGACTCTGATCGAAGCAGAGAACCTGACACTGCGCTGGTCGCAGACGGTCAGCCATTGAGCGAGCATTGGATGAGCAACTCGCACAGAAAAGTCTCACCAAGATCGAAATGGATGCGGATCTCTATGTCGGTAATCAAGCTGTGGAGCCTAAGCGGTGCCCGCGCGCAGACATGAAAATATATGATGAATGTTAGGGATTTCTTCCAGAAAAATGAGCGACGACTGTCCGGCCTTGCGGCCTGTGCGGGCCGGTTCATACTCGTTGCAGCCAATGTGTTTCTTTGCTTCAGTCTCGTACTTTGGGCACAAACACCTGCATCCCAACCCTCTGATGCGAATCAGTCCTGGACAGTTACGCGGGAGTCACACATCGAGAACGAGCTTCCGAGCTGCACGGTTGAGACGCACGTCCGAAACGACAATCGCACCCTAGCAGTCCGTGGTGAAAGTCTGGGTTCCTTGAGAAAAAAGATTGTGTGATCCACAGCGCTGATTCGTAGAATCTGCGCATGGGAATGGGTCGAAAAGAGCAGCAGCGACGACAAGAGGAACTGTGGATCGCGCACACGGAGTTGCCGCGGACGGTGGGGCATCCTTTCTA
>QIAN01000142.1 GCA_003225005.1 Acidobacteriota bacterium
AATGAGATACTCCATCGGATTCGTAGACTAAAACCCCTGGAGGGCTGAAGCTACATTTGTGAAAATCGAGCGACTGCTGCAAATATTTTGGAGACAAATGCCGGTTTTTCGGCCATTTCGAACGAAAACAGAGAAATTCACGACGGATCCAAGTATCACCGTATGTCGGTACGTCCCGCTTTGCGTAACGGAAAATGGAACGGTTTTGGCCTCGAACTTCTGCGCTGATTCGCTTGCCAAGCGAGGCAGGGGCGACTGGCCTAGGCCTATCTGGCCGCAGGGCACGGTTTGCCTTCGTGTCCCTTCGCCCTGTGGTGCTTGATCTCGGCGTATAAGCTCTCACGTCGTTGCTGCACTTCCGCGCGTTCTTCGTCCCCATGTACCAGATCAGGACTGAGCAGATTGAGTTTGTTATTCAGAGCGGTGAGCCGACTCACCAGTTCGTCCTTCACTTGGCAGTTCATCAATTCATTGTACTCTCCTATCCCTACCGGGATTCTGTTTTTGACCGGATCTTCGCGTGTCGCAAGCCGCATTTCAACTTTCGTGTCACCTGTCCGGCTGACCACTATCGCCGTCACCCGGTTGGTTGCTTACATGGTTGGAAGTAGCTTACGTAACGTGTGCAAGGGACAAGAAATGCTGAAGCTAGACTACATATCCTGCATTTTGACCATTATCTCGACGGTTTTAATTGGGAAAAAACTATGGCAAGGTTGGGTCATTGCGGGAGCAAATAGCATCATCATTGTGTGATCGGTGTGCGAAGCGCTCAATTTGGATTCGTTCCCGCAAATCTTTTCTGCATCGGTCTCTACGCGAACAATCTATGGAATTGGCGACCGAAAACCCAAGTATAGGCGGGACAACGATATTTGGTAATTGATTGAAATTAGTCGCCACAGATGGCCACCAGAACCGCACGATTTGATTCCCGGAAACTTTTGTCGGACCACCAATGGACCCTCTAAGGACGTAGGCTGCCTTGGCGGGGTTCCGGCAAATCGGATCAGAGTACCCACCTCTTGACCTCTTTCTTCGCAGATCGTGACGGTTTCAAAGCATATTGGTACAGTTTGTCAATGATTAGTTGTAAGTGGTTAGTTGTAATCTTATGTTGATTTTTTGAGGGGCAACCGCCATCAGCCAAACGTGGGGGTCGTCGGACACGTTGCCGCCATCGGCCTCGGGGAAGCTCTCGGCGCTGTGGAATCGCTGGGCGACGACCGGGATATTAGGATACTGTTGCTTGAACCAGTGAATCATCGCTGCTCGAACAGGATACGGAGCGGAAAAGCCGATGACAATCAAATCAGCAGCCGCGATCACAGCAGCATCCAATCCAAAGGCTTTATCGTTGCCCAGTACGGATGTGACGTGGTAACCGCGGGATTCAAGCATTCGAGCGCGGGTTATGAGCAGTCCTTGATACTACGCAACTTGTAAAATGTTAGCCACTGCGGGGCTCAGGAGGGGCAAAGAGAGGTTACTCCGTTTGCGCCGCCACAACACCTGTTCTCCTTCAGTATTCCTTTATGTGACCCGGGTAGGTTGCCAAGATGGGTCGCGCAGCCCGGAGTGAGGCCGCCTTCGGCACGTCTCCAAGTGAGAAGAACGAACTTGTGTGTTGCCTGCACTGATGCTTTGTCTGCGACGGCTTAAGTCAATTGCGTCGTCAAAGGACGTGGATGACCCGAAAGTCGGATCACCTACCGCGCTCGTGATACAGCTTCTCTCCGAGCCGCCCGACAGCGAGCAGGATTCCGTGGATGAGAGCTTGCGGCCGGGGCGGACATCCCGGAATGTAAACGTCCACGGGCAGGACCTTGTCAACGCCTCCAAGAGACGCGTAGTTCTCGCCGAAGATACCGCCGCTGATGCCACAAGCGCCGACCGCGACGACTACCTTCGGCTCTGGCATTGCTCGATACGTCTTCAGCAGGGCCAGCTCCATGTTCCGGGTGACCGGACCGGTGACCAAGAGCATGTCGGCGTGACGAGGAGATGCCGCAAACTGAATTCCGAAGCGTTCGATGTCATGGATCGGATTGTTGAGGGCGACAATCTCCACTTCGCATCCATTGCATGACCCAGCATCCACTTCTCGGATGGCGAGAGAACGCCCCAGGACTTTGTGGATCGTTTCGCGCGCTTTCTGCCCAACAATCTTGGCATCCGTTTCGACGCTCCCGGAACCGCGACGCACGGTGCCCAATTGCCGATGCGTGCGGTCGGCATTCAATGTGTATTCTGCTGTAAGGACGAGGTTGCGGCGGTTCTTTGTCGCCAGTTCAAATTCTTGCGTGATTCGGACGGCTTTGTCGGACGAGGCTTCGGCGCATAAGCCACAGAAGACACACAAGCCATAATCGACGGTCACTTCGCGAGAATCGTTGCTGGGCCGGCCGCGGAAATGTTCGGAAATGTGTGCCAGTTCGGCTGGGTAGGCCTTCGTTACAATGCCGGTGCGGATCGTCTTCTGGATGATCTTGAACATCGCCTATCGATCCGTTCCAGAGTAGGAAAGATTGAAACTCTTATTGATGACCGGGAAGTCCGCAATGATATTTCCCTGAACCGCCTCGACCAGGGCTGGCCAGTTGTTGAGGGAAGGGTCATTGATCTTGCAACGTTCGAGATGATTGTCGGGGCCGGTACGAATCCAATGGATGATTTCGCCACGCCATCCCTCGACGGCGCTCAGCGCGCAGCGGTCCGCGGAGATGGGCGGGACTTGCGTACAGAACTCTCCGTGCAGACTCTCCTCTGCAGCGCTCCGGAGGATGCCCAGGGATTCGTTCACCTCGTCTACCCGGACCTGCATTCTGTGGCTTACGTCGCCAATCTGATAAACGGGTACGCGGAAGGAATAGCGGCCATAGGCCGCATACGGGTGATCGCGGCGAACGTCCAGATCCATCCCAGAGGCGCGTCCGGCCACACCCACGATTCCCAAATCCCTTGCCTTCTCGGGACGGAGCACTCCGGTCAGCTCCAAGCGGTCGCGAGTGGATTCCGAGGAGTCAATCAGCGCGATGAGATCCTGAAATTCGCTTGCGAAAGCATCGATTGCGGCGCGGAGCGAGACCAGTTGCACGGCATCCCAGCCCCTTCGCACGCCGCCGACGCAGACCATGCCTCGCAACAGACGATTGCCAGTCAACTGTTCGTTCAGGCTGGCCAGCATCTCCTTCAATCGGCTGGCGTGCGCATTTGCGATGACGAACCCGACATCGGTCGCAATTGCTCCAATGTCGGCAACATGATTGCAAATTCGTTCGAGCTCGAGAAGGATCGTTCGCATGATCCGAGCCCGCAACGGAACTTCCATCTGAGCCACGCGTTCAATGGCCTGACAGAAAGCTGTTCCATGGGAAAAACTCGAATCCCCGGAGATGCTCTCCGCGAGAAACACGGCCTTAGGTATCGGGAGCTTCTCGAAGAGTTTTTCCGTGCCCTTATGCGTATAGAACATGCGAAGCTGCAAATAGAGGATCGGCTCGCCCGCGACCGCGAAATTGAAATGGCCGGGCTCGATGGTTCCTGCATGAACCGGCCCCACCGGCACTTGAAAGACGCCTTCGCCCAAAGCGGGCCGGTAGATGTGGCGTTCTCCCTCGAACGGGGGCAGGAGTGTCTCAAGCGGAAAATCCTTGCGCAACGGATGAACATCCGGCCAGTTGTCGTGCAGGGCGACTCTGCGAGGGTTGGGATGGCCAGCGGCCTTCAAGCCAAACCAATCCTGGATTTCTCGCTCTTGCCAGTTGACCGCGGGCAGTTGAGCCGAGAGTGATGGAAACTCGGGATGGTCGGCGCGGACTGGGGCCCGCACAATCAAATACCGAGGGTCGCCCTTCCCTTCAAGTACATAGTAGTTGAAGAAGACGCCTTCCGCAGAACGCCGGTCCTCGGCAAAAACCGTAACCAACCTGGCTTGGAACTCATTTCGTAGGTATTCGACCAGAGCCCGAATGTCCGGATCACCGACATGAAGATATACTTCCTGTTCGCGTTCCGCAGACATCGATTGAACCTGCGCCCCAAACTTCTGTTGAAGGGCCTCAAAGAATGTGGACATGGCTTGCCTCATCGTCCGTTCGTCACAATATCTACCGCGCCCTGAATGAGCCTGAACAGCGGAGCGGGTATCCAGAAGCCCATAATAATGATCACCAGAGCCAGGCCCACGACAGAGGACTTCTTCCAGCGGCAGGTCTCAGATGGAGGAAGGCCCGGGTTTGGACCAAGAACAAGGTTGGCGATGTGGATGAGGAATCCGGAGAAAATCGCCACGAGAAAGGTGATGAACAGAACGGCTAGAACGAGATAGCCTCGGCTGAAACCTGCGCGGAGAATCGTGAACTCACTCAGAAACAAACTGAAAGGAGGTGCTCCGGTGACCGCAAGAGTCACCATGAGAAAAGCAGCGCCGGTCAGGGGCATCGAATGGATCAGGCCTCCCTTCGCCTCGCGGAATAAGTCTGTCTTCAGTTGTTGCTGGACATTTCCGGCACAAAAGAAAAGCAGAGGCTTGGTAATCGAATGAAATGTCATGTGAAGAAGCATGCCTAGGATGCCCAAGGGCCCTCCGAAGCCGAGGGCAAGCACCATGATCCCGCTATGGTCAATGCTGGAATAGGCCAGCATACGCCTGAAGTTCTTCTGGACGAGGATGAAAGGGACGGCTACCCCCATCGAAAGCAGTCCGAAAAGAATTAACAAATGAGAAGCAAATTCAGGGCCCAGGCATTTGGAACTTAGAATGTAGAATCGTACAAGACCATAGAGAGCGCAGTTGAGGACACCTGCGGCGAGCATTGCCGCCCCCGGGACGGGTGCTTCACTGTAGGCATCGGGCTTCCAGGTATGCATGGGAGCGATGCCGGCCTTCGTTCCGTACCCCAGCAGAATCAAAATGAAGGCCAGCCGCATGGTTGGCTTATCAAACTGGGAGGCGTTTCCGACAAGGACAGACCAGTTCAGCCCCGCCAGCGTGTCCGTTCCAAGGGCCTGATGAGCGGAATAGTAGGTCAGAATCGTGCCGAACAGGGCCATGGAGAGGCCAACGCCCCCGATGATGGCGTACTTCCATGCAGCTTCGAGAGACGTTTCGCGCCCGTAGAACATGACCAGGAACACGGATGCCAATGTGGTTCCTTCGATCGCCACCCAGAGTATTCCCAGGTTGTTGGCAAGAGCGACGAGAATCATGGAAAAAACAAACAGAGGAGTAAGCGCGTAGTATTCTCGCAGCTTATTGATAGCGGGCCCGCCACCCAATTCTTCACCTTCCTGAAAGACTCCGTTACTCTCGTCGTGACGAAAATAGCCAACAGCATAGATCGAACATACCAGGGCCACAAAAGCGGACAGGAGAACGACCAACGCACTCAAAGCGTCCGCGTAAAAGAATCCATCCCAGACTGAAACGGGGCCGCTCCGAAGTACCCGAACGCCCAGAGCGGCTGCCAAACACAGCAAAACCGCGAAGGCCGCGAGATTGACCGCCTCCATGAAGTGCCGTTTTCGGAGGACGAAGGCCAGGGGACTGGTGACCAGAGGAACGATAAGGAGCCAGAGCAAAATCATACGTTTGTCTACTCTCGCAACTTCCGAAGCTTGCTGACATCCATCGAATCGAACGCCTCGCGGATTCGGAAGACGAGGATGCCGAGAACCATGACCGCAACAAGAACATCAAAAAAAATACCGAGTTCAACGACCAACGGCATTCCGTAGGTCAACGAAATCGCAGCCAGGAAGAGGCCATTCTCAAGGGAAAGCAGCCCGAGGACCTGAGTCAAGGCCTTGCGACGATTCAACATGGTGAAGAAACCGATCAGGAACAGCGCGATCGCGACAGCCAGCGTGTTATGCCCGAGTGCCGCTCGGACGGAGGTCTCCTCTGGATGGTAAAAGGACTGCGCAACAACGTAGCCCACCAGAGTCAGGCAGCCTGCGATGAGAATCGACAGCGGAGCGTTGATCAGCGGTTCAATCTCCCGCCGGATTTCGATTCTTCGTACGAGGCGCTCCAGCAGCCAAGGGAGCAGTCCTGCCTTCAAGAAGAGCGTCAGGAAGGCAGCGACATATATATGGCTGGCGTGGTTGAAGTACGCGATGATGCCGGCAATTGCCGCCAAGAGGAACGACTGCGCCGCGAAGATGCGAATGCTCGAAACCAACCAGCGCTGCCCCACCGCGGCGATCTGCAGCACGAGGACCAGCGCCGCCATCAGCGTGATGATTCTGTCGCCGAACTCGGGATCTTGGAGGAAGGTCATGCAAAGCCTCAGAATAAGAATGTAGAGATGAGCGCGAGCGCTCCAAAGATGAAAGAAACCATGAGCAGTTCCGGCACTCGGAAGAGCCGCAATTTTGCGTTGGTCGTTTCCACCAGAACAATGAGACCCGCCAGCAGAAGCATCTTGATAAGGTAAAAAACTAGACCCAGACCGAGTCCTCGGAGCGTCCAGTCAGAACTCAGACCAAACGGGAAGAAAGTGTTGACCACCAAGGTCATAAGGACGAGCTGCTTGATGGAGGCGCCATATTCGATCAAAGCGAGGTAGGGTCCGGAATACTCGAGGATCATGGCTTCGTGAATCATGGTTAACTCGAGATGCGTTGCGGGGTTGTCCACTGGGATGCGGCCGGTTTCCGCGATCAGTACGATAAACAGGGCCGCAAATGCCAACATCTGCGACGGCGCAAGAAATTTCCAGCTTTGGCTCACGGCGACCTTGGCCATTTCACTTAGGTTTGTGGAACTTGCTGCCAAGGCCACCGTGAAAATCG
>QIAN01000143.1 GCA_003225005.1 Acidobacteriota bacterium
GATGGGCGGTCTCCTATTTCTGTTCATACGGATGAGAACGGCACATAAATCAGCAACAACTTCTGAAATTTCAAATTGAGCCACTACCCGTGGGTCTGATTGTAGGCCGTGACCACGCCGGATGCACTATGATCGTGGTCAGCATAGAAGTGTATCCCCGCCGAAGTCCAGTAATAATTAGGAGCCTTGTGCCCCCGCCAATTGTTGAACGAAGTATTCACCGACTCCCTGGAATCTCCGAAGGCTATGACGCGAAACTGATCGCCCCGCTTTTGGGTTAGGTCAACGTCGTACCGGAAGCCTTGATGGTTGATCGTCATCGGCAAATGATTGACCACCGTTACCGTTCGTCCCGGTTCCGGCACCCAAAGCAGTCGTGGATCGGGACGATAAATCGTATAGTGTCCGTACCTGAACAGACGCAATATACCTTCGAACAGCAGACACACCACCAGGAACCACATTACTGGACTTCAGGAATCGATGCTTCGTAGGACTCGCACTCATTCGAAACAGCTCCATTCGTAGTTTGCCGGTGCTTCCTGGTTCCGGATGCGACTGAAGATGGACGTGAGTTTCAAAACCGGAGGCTGCCAGATTCGCATCACGCCCAGCCTAGCTGCCTAAAACATTGTGTAGATGAAGGGCGCCAACGAAGAGCTTTGTGCCACAACAATAAATGCGCCGAGCAGGAACAACACGGCAATGATCGGCAAAATCCACAACCGTCGACCTCCGAAAAATGAAAACAGCTGGCCAGCGACCCTCAGGTTGCGGCTGGCAGTACGAAGAAACTTCATAGATCCTCCTCGGGTAAGTGGCGGTTGGACCGACGCTAAATTCAGTCGGGATTGCAAATCGCACCAGAGAGCAGTGTGGGTGCCCGTGGTATCTAGCTACAGCTCCGCCCTCTGAGTTACATGTGTAACTCCGGACATCTTCAGCGGAGGGCAGTATGCAGATTTTTGCGGGGAGTATTTGTCACGAATAGGATCAGAAAAGTAGGGGACCGTACGGTGTACCGATGCTAGCGACCACCACAGGTTCTTGCAAGTAGCCTAACTTCCCAAAGACGAAAGCCTCTCGGGGTTTTGGCTTTCACATCAACCACCAAGTCCTTGTTCCAGAGCAACTGCGGTTGGAGGAAAGTGGGAATTTGCTGGTCACTTAGGAATCTCCCTATGTCAACCACCGCCAACCGATTTCTGGGGTGTTCCGCGCAATGCTGTATACAATAAAGTCCCGAGCGTTGTTCCTCGCGTGAGCCTGTGAAGGCATCGCCCGCTCTGTCTCAGCGGGGATCATGGCTTGCAGGCCTAATATTGGCGCCACTGGTGGGGCGCGAACGGAATCGGTCTTGATTAGATCAAGGTAAACCTATGGAACATGATCTCCGGGAAAAACGGGTTGCAGTTTTGGGCGCCGGCAAAATGGGTGGAATCCTTCTTCAGGCCCTGCTCAACAGTGGCCTGCTTTCAGCCGCGCTAACCTGCGCCACCGTGCAACACGAAGAGCGAGCCAAGGCGCTCAGTGCGAAGCTGAAAGTCAGCGTTGGCACCGATAACGCTGCAGCAGTCAAGGGAGCGGACATCATTCTGATTGCGGTAAAGCCGCAAGTTGTCCAAGAAGTTATGAATGAAATCCGGGAACAGATTACTCCGAATCAGTTGATCATCTCGGTGGCAGCATCGGTGCCGACCTCGTTGATCGAAAACACTCTTCGTGAAAATATCGCCGTGGTTCGCGCAATGCCCAATACGCCTTGTTCGTTAGGAAGCGGAATGACGGCTGTGTGCAAAGGCAAATATGCTGATGCCGGACACGTCGCTATGACTTGCAGAATGTTCGATGTCGTCGGCCGAACCGTCGTGCTCGACGAGAAGCACATGGATGCGGTCACAGGCCTCTCGGCAA
>QIAN01000144.1 GCA_003225005.1 Acidobacteriota bacterium
TGCCGGGCTCCAGTCCGTAGCCCCCTTGATAATGCCTCCACTTGTGCTCATCGAGTTGAATCAGTCTTTCCATCGCGGCTTGCATTGGTTTTACGGAAACGAGACGCACGACATACTCGGCTCCGTCGGGCTTGACGGCAGCGGCCGGAGGCGTGAGATCGATGGAATCGGCCTCTTGCGCAAATTCTTCGGTGTAAGTTCCCGGATAAGCAGGATGTTCAAAATCGCACTGAAAATCCTGAGTGCTGGTCGTGATTGTTTGTGCCCATGGGGAATCATTGAGGACCTGTAAGGCTTCCTTCTCGGTCCATTCTTTGGACGCCTTGCTAAGAAAGGGCTCATTGGCCGTCACCGGAATGGTGCCCGCCACGAACGCAACGCAGCATATTACTCGCAGTCCGACCTGAAATAATCTGGGGAAGAAGTCGTAAAGGACACGCACGAATGAGGACTCCTTGCGCATCTAATGGGTCAGATTCTATAAGACAATTCATAGGTGGTCAAAGGCAGTCTCCATTTGGTTGTCAACTTCTGATAAGTGGGTTATTACCGGCGAATCATCTTAATCACACTCCCAAAAAGCTGGAAGTGAGAAGGGTTATTCTCTTTCAGTTGGATTTTTGTTTCAGGAGGAAGAAGCTTCGCTTCCGGCTCAGATCTTAGCGGGTCAATGCCGGGGCAGAGCTCTATGAGGTACGATTCTGTTTATCCCATTTTCCGCACGGCCGCACAAGCTCGCAACGGATTGGGCCGCGAGCTGCGCCGAGGTTATTCTGCGGCGATGCCCGGGGTCTGAAATTGATTCGATCATCGGTCACGGACGCCGCCGCAAGCAAGCGCATGATGAGCATCACGTATGCCCCTGGTGGGAGCTTGCGCCGTCATCTCACGGCGCAAGGCTATCCTTGCGATTTCCTGCAGCGTCTCGGCCTGCTCAATCCACCAGGCTGCGACGCTTTCTACCGACGGCCGCGGACGGACATGAGCCGACTGCGCGTGAAAGTGCCCAGACGCAACATCGTGCCGCTCTCGGTGGATGAAGTAGGGCGGTTCTGGTTGAGTTTCCGGTCTTCGCGCGACTTGGCCATCGTGGGCTTAGTGGTTGGTTAGGGTTGTAGCTGACGCGGGACTGGGCCGCGCTCAAATTGACGGGATTGCTGTATACCAGGACTTGGCCGCAAAGGACGTGCAACTAAAGCTGGGATTTGATGGCTGTTGTAATTTCCTGGTAGGAGATGAGGCCAGTGACGTGCTGGATTTGCTTCCCATCTCGGGAGACGAGCACGCTGCTGGGATACCCTAGCAGGCCTCCGAATTTTTCCGCGGCGTCGTCATTACCAATGAGAATGGGGTAGCTCATCGGAAGTTGATGCCCATTGACGGTGAACCGCTTCTTAGCAACGAAGGGCGCGACGACTGATTTACCTGCCTCGTCCATGGCAAGGCCAACCACAGTGAAGCCTTTGGCGCTGTACATTTGCTGCATTTCGATGAGCCAGGGAATTTCCTCGCGGCAGGGAATGCACCACGTGGCCCAAAAGTTTACGAGAACGACTTTGCCTTTGTAGTTGGAGAGGCTTACGTCTTTGCCGTCAACGTCTTTGAGGGTGAGTTCAGGCATCGGCATGCCAATGGATTTGTCCTTCCGTGAGGAGGTTGGACCGGCGGGTGATTGCGTGGATTTGCGCGTGGCCTTATCCGCGAAATAGGTCGCGGCAATTATTGCTATTAGAGTGCTCACGACCAGCGCAGCTTTCCGCACCGGGAACAAAGTAAGGGTCTTCGAGCTCCTTAAGACCGCGAACCCGATAAGAACCACGACCAGCAGACCGAATAGCGACCAGAATATTGGTCCACTCTTTCCGGTCGTAAGAACGTGTTCCAGCCACAAAACAAGGGAGTCCAGGAAACCTAACTTGCCTGTCAGCCAAGTCAGCTTGTTTACAAAAACGAGACCTCCAATAAAGAGCAAAAGTGCTCCGCTGAAGAGCTCAACGACATGCAGATATTTCCGAACGCTCTGGTAGAACTTGAAAAAGCGGCTAATGCCCAGCGCCGTAACCACGAAAGGTACTGCGAGGCCAGCAGAATAAGCCGCCAATAGCAAGACCCCGCGCCCGATTTTGTCACTCGCGGCGGCGAAGGCGAGCACGGTGGTGAGAATGGGGCCGATGCAGGGTGTCCAGCCAAAGGCGAAGGCGAAGCCCAGCAAGAAACCGCTCCAGGGTCCAGGCTGGGCTGCGGAGCTGCGAAAATGAACATCGCGATTCAGCCAACGGCCGAGCGCAGGACCGAGGAAACCAATGATGGAGAGGGAAAAGAAATGAAGCGCGTCGAGTCCAGCAAACAACGCAGCGTGACGGAACAGCGAGAGCAGTCCTAGTGCAACCAGCAATACTCCGAGGACCATGCCGGCACGGAAGGTCAACTTGATGAGCAAGCCTAATAGGTGGAGGCCGAACAGCAGAACCAGAGCACCGGCAATAGGTGTCAATGAATTACGATTCTCTTTCAGAAAACTGCCGATGGCGCTGGCGGATGCGGGCAGCTAGCGCCTGATCCTGGGCGTGCACGGGCGCCGCAAGCATAGTGAGCAACGACACTACGAGTATGCTTTTCATGAGTTGCTTCCAGCGTCTAGCTTCGCAACGCCCTGAAAATTTAAAACTGCTATGTACGCAGGTATGACGTGGAGTGTAGCCACAGAGTTTCGATCATTGGTGACAGGTTGGGAAGATACACTCCCGAGTGGAGAAAGCACCCATCACCTTGTCAGTGGACGATTAGGTGGCGTTCTCGTCCAATTGAGCGGCGGCCTTTCGCGGCGGATTCCATATGGACGGGAACGCTGTTACTCAGGAGCTTGCGTTCTAAAGCTGAGTTACATAAAAAAGACAGACGACTGAGAGCATTGCACTGACACCCCAAAAGACCCATCCGAGGCGCTCGCGTCTTTGCTCTTTCGCTAGGTCGAGTTCTTCCATAGTTAAAAGG
>QIAN01000003.1 GCA_003225005.1 Acidobacteriota bacterium
CACAGTGAGGCAGAACGCCGCTTTACCGGCCTTCAATTCCGCAAACAACTGGGTAACGCATAACGCTACTCTGAACGACACGCAGATCTTCGGTCCCGGTCTTGTGAACACCGCCAATTTCACGTTTGCGCGTAATACCTTCATCCGCAGCCCGCTGGTCACCTCGCCTGCCAAGAACTGGGCGGAGTTGGGCTGCAAATCCTGCATCTCCCTTTCGCCTCCGGGCGTGCCTACCGACTGGGCGATTAGAACGAAGCCGCTGGCACGGCGGACGCCTGCGGCGTGCGTGGTAGCGGACGTTTCGCGCTCTCAGCGATAGCGTTGGTTACAGAGAAAGGAGATCTCTGTGACCACACTCATGCAGCGGATGCGAGAGGATCTCGTACGCCGCAACTATGCCGAATCAACCATCCGAAGCTATCTGCACACTCTCGAGGATTTTAGGCGGTACGCTCAGAAGCGGCTCGATCATCTGGGACCGGACGACATCCGACGCTACCAGGTTTACCTGCGGGAAGAGCGCAAGCTCGATATCGGAACGGCATCGAACTATGTTGCCGCCCTCCGGTTCTTTTACGTGAAGACGCTGAAGCGCCCTTCCGTGAAAGAGGATTTGCCCTACCCGCACGGGGTGAAGCGCAAACGGCGCCTGCCGACCATCCTGAGCCAGGAAGAAGTCGGCCGGCTGATCGACTCATCCAAAAATCTCTTCCATTACGCCATGCTTCTGACGATTTACTCGACGGGGCTGCGTCGAAGCGAACTCTGCCGGCTCAAAGTCTCCAACATCGACAGCCAGCGAATGATGCTGCGCGTCGAGCGAGGCAAGGGCGACGTGGACCGCGAGGTTCCCATCAGTCAGAAACTGGTTGAGACGCTGCGCGAGTACTGGCGCTGGATGCGCCCGCAGACGTATATGTTCCCCGGCACGGCCGATGGCTGGCGCGCCGACAAGCCCATCACCTCCAAGGTCGTTTGGGAGGCCGTGCAGCATGCAGCCAGGCGGGCCGGCATCGAAAAGCGCGTCTCTCCGCATACGCTGCGGCACTGCTTTGCAACCCACATGCTCGAAGGTGGCGCGGATCTGCGCACCATTCAGGTGCTGATGGGGCACAAGGATATCGAGGCCACCGCCCGCTATCTGCACGTTTCCACCCGGCGTCTGCAGGCGGCCACCGGCCCGCTTGAAAAGATTGCCGTCTCGGGTCCGGCTCAACGGCAACGGTCGCGGAGACTGCGCAAACCAGAATGAGCCGACCCACCTTCGAGGTGGCCGATCTCATTCATGCACAGGGCGCTCGGTTCGTGGACCAGCACCGCCAGCATCTCAGCTATCAGCAGTTGAAGGTGCTGCGCGCCATCGCTCAATGCCGCACTGCGGCTTTGGGCGGACATGTCGATGATTGTCCACGCTGCAGCCACCAGGCCATCTCCTATAACAGCTGCCGTAACCGCCACTGCCCCAAGTGCCAGGCGCAAGCGCGCCAACGCTGGCTTGCCGCGCGAGAGCAAGAACTGCTCGGCGTGCCTTACTTCCACGTGGTCTTCACGCTGCCACACGCTCTGATTCCACTTTGTCAGCGCAATCCGCGTATCCTTTATGACCTCTTGTTCCAGGCCAGCGCGGCCACCATGCTGGAGGTCGCGGCCGACCCCAAACATCTGGGTGCTCAGATCGGCTTTCTGAGTATCCTGCACACCTGGGGACAGAATCTACTTCCGCATCCTCACGTTCACTGTGTCATCCCGGCCGGCGGTCTATCCTCGGATCGTACCAGCTGGGTGTATCCCAAGTACCCGTTCTTCTTGCCAGTGAAGGTCCTGAGCCGGGTGTTTCGGGGCAAGTTTGTGGGCCGCCTCAAGCGGGCGTTTCGCAAGAAGAAACTGCAGTTCCCTCCCGCCAACGCGGCCCTGGAACAGCCCAAGCTGTTTCTGCGTTTCCTCCGCACGTTGTTCCGGGAGGATTGGGTCGTCTATGCCAAGCCGGCCTTCGGCGGCGCTCCGCAAGTGTTGCGCTACCTCGGCCGGTACACCCACCGTGTTGCCATCAGCAATCATCGGCTACTGGCCTTCGATGGTGAGCGCGTCACCTTCCGCTGGAAGGATTACGCACGCGGAAACAAGCAACGGCAGATGACGCTCACCGCCACCGAGTTCCTGCGGCGCTTCCTACAACATGTGCTGCCGCGCGGATTCGTGCGCATTCGACAGTTTGGTTTCCTGGCCAATAGCTGTCGTACTGCTCGGCTGCGCCTGATCCGGAAACTTCTTCCTCAACCCCGCGATCCACCCAGTGCTCCGATTGCTTCGGAGGCTCGGACCTGGAACTGCCCACGCTGTGGCGGGCCAATGAAAATCGGCGTTTCCCTCAGCGCGCTGGAGTTAGCCTCCCGGTGCAGTTTCTTCGACAGTTCGTAGACACCGCTCCAATCGGCCCGATGACATGCGTTCGCGTGCCAGCATGGTCGTGTGTTTATCGACTAATCAGTGCCGCGTGGCTGCCTGCTCCCGGCAGTTTCTGGCTCTCCAACATCACCAACGGCCATCTCACCGACAGCACTCGCCGGCCTTTTCCTCGTACCCTGCAGTCGTCAGTTCAGTTCGGCTGCATCCAAACAAGCTTGTAGCTCCATACTCGTCCGCCCTGCCAGCGGCTTCCTTCAAGTCTCCTTATCGAAAGTGCTTCGGCCCGAGTGCTCTGCTGCTCCCTGATATTTCCAGCCGAAGCACT
>QIAN01000145.1 GCA_003225005.1 Acidobacteriota bacterium
GCCATGACCAGAGCGAGGTGCAGTTGGGTCACCATGCCCTTCGACAATTCCCGGACCTTGCTGGCGAGCCTGATGGTGGTCTGGGCAAGAAAACCTTCCGCCTTCGCGCGATCGAATCGCGGGTGCACGCCGCCAACGTAGTCGAGCGCCTGCGAAACCCTGATCCACCGTGGCAGCACCGCGACATCCGCAATGAAGCAAACATCCCGCATGAGCTGGTCGCGCTCGGTCCAGGGGTCGCGCCCGAACACGTTCAACTCTCCCTGATACGGGGTGAGGCCGAGAATCGCGTTGAGCGCGGTGGTCTTGCCTGCGCCATTGGGACCGATGAGTCCGAGGATGCGGCCTTGTTCAACCCGCAAATTGACGCCGTCCAGCGCGATGGTTGTGCCGAAGGCTTTGCGGAGACCGCGTGCTTCTATGCATGCCATGGCTTCAGCGCTCCTGCACTTCGGTTTTCGTCGGTGCGGCATCCGGCGGTGAGCGGCGGCGGGTTGCGGCTGCATCCAGCAGTTCCTCCGCTTTCAGTCCGAGCCGCTGAATGGTGGCATAGACCCTAGGCCATTCTTCCGCAAGAAACTTCTTGCGTTCGCCCCGCAGCAGCAGATTGCGCGCGCCCGCATTGATGAACATGCCGCGACCTCGCTTACTTTCGACCAGTTGCTCGTCCACCAGTTGTTGATAGCCCTTCAGAACCGTGAGGTGATTGACCCGATATTCGGCCGCGACATTGCGCACCGACGGTAGAGGGTCGCCTTCTTTGAGCACGCCGTCGAGTATCATGGCGACGACGCGGTCGCGAAGCTGGCGGTAAATCGGCTGACTGTCGTTCCACTCACGGTCCATCAGGGTTTCCAGATTGCCTTACCCAAGATACGCTTCCCGTCATTTTGTCCGCTGCAGGTCGAAGTGCGCGTGGACCGGCTTGTCCCCAGGTTCCATGTAAGTCCAGTCCTCGGTGTGGTGGTTGGCGTCCAGGGCGGTGAACACCGCATGGTGCATGTGTCCGTACTGCGTGCTACCGTCAACGTCGAGAAATTCGAATTCCACCGTCTTCCCGTCCGGCGACATCTTGCCCGCCATACGGGGCCGATTTCCGGCGTCACAATAATGCGTCAGGAGCAGGCGGTCGCCGTTCAGGTAAAGCATGGTGATCGGATCGTCGGGTCTTCCAGCTCCCGTCATCTCATGCACGAGCGCGTTACCCATGGAAGTCACACGAAGCGAGACCTGCATGAGCTTGCCTTCGATCTCGGCTTTCTGGGGGACGGTTGTCACGTGGCCTTCCCATGAACCCGCCAGAGTTTTTATTTTGTCGAAAGACTTTTGCGCCTTCGACGGTTGCGCGTCGGACTGCGCGAAAGCCACGGTGGAGAGCGACATCAGAACAACGGAAAGCATCAAACGATGGAATTTCATGGTTTCATTCTCCTGCGTATTCTGTTGCGAGCGATTCGCCGTAATCGGATCGCCGCACGTCATATGCTGTTATATATAACTATAACACTAATACACGTGTCAAGTGTTTTCTTATTTTGCTGGGATGCCGCCGTCCGGATAGGACTAAGAGCCCTGTTGCCCCGGTTGTGGAAGAGTCGCCCGGCAACCCGCCCAGAATTGTCGGCAGACATTCATTGGAACTGTGGTGAACAGCCCGTCCTTCCACAGTCGCTCAAGGTGCTCCTAGCAGCGGCTACTGCAGCTTCGCGTACTCGGCCTTGGCCTCTTTCAGGATGGGAATGTCGGGATCGGCGTCTTTCCAGAGGGCGAAAAAATCCTGATACGCCGTGCGAGCGTTCGGCCTCGTGCTGCGCGGCAACGGCGCGGGCGAGGCCGAGCTGGGCCAAGGACCATTGAAACGAAAACTGCTGCACGAGGGCTTGCTCGGGTGACATGTAGGCAACCGTTCCCAAGGCGGTGCCGGGGCTGGTCAAGTGCGTTCGTCCGCGCACGCGGTAGCTTCTTCGAGGGCCACGTCGGGCGGCCGCCTACTGTAGTGAGCTTGGCGAGCCCGAAATCGAGAATCTTGGCATGGCCGCGCTTGGTCACAAAGATGTTGGCGGGCTTGATGTCCCGGTGGACGATGCCTTCTGCGTGGGCAGCATCGAGCGCATCCGCAATTTCGATCGCCAGAGCAAGTAATGTATCCGTCTCCATCGGTTTTCCGACGATGCGATGCTTCAGCGTCAGGCCGTCCAGAAATTCCATCGCGATGAACGCTCTGCCGCGCTGGTCGTCAATTTCGTAGATCGTGCAGATGTTCGGATGATTCAAGGCAGAAGCAGCCTTGGCTTCGCGCTGAAAGCGGCTCAGGACTTGCGGGTCTTTGGCTACTTCGTCGGGCAGGAATTTCAGGGCAACAAACCGGCCGAGCTTCACATCCTCAGCCTTGTAGACAACGCCCATGCCGCCGCCACCCAGCTTCTCGATGACGCGGTAGTGCGAGATAGTTTGGCCGATCATTCGGGAGATGCCTCGCTTTCGGGTTGATTCATC
>QIAN01000146.1 GCA_003225005.1 Acidobacteriota bacterium
CGACTTGGTCGCGTGTGGCTTCGCGGAGGGTTTTGGTGCCGCAGAAATCGACAGCGTAGGACTTGACGAGATTGGCATCGAGTTGGTGCTGCCGAATGAGCTGGCAGAGGCGGTCACGGACCTTGGGACCGCCGTGGTTTCCGTTGCTCCCATTGACCGGCTGGAGCGGGATCTTCTTCGATTCACGGGAGGATTGCGCCGATTCGGCAAGCGAACCGATCTCTTCGACCGAGCAGATACCGATGCCGTAGGCCTTGCGCAGTGCACGGTTAACCGCCCGGGTCTCTGCAATTCGCATCTCGGCGCCGTGGACTAGGGGAGAGACATTGGAGGGATCGGCATCGCCGTAGCCGACGAAGGTCGTCGACTTGGATTTGTGAACCGTAGCTCTGAAAACCCAGCGATCCGCCGAAGCTTCTGTGTGTTGTTCGATCTCGGTATCTATCCCAACGCACCGCCTTCGATGCGCTATTCGTAGCAGACCGCTGTGACTCACGTACCACTTTCCGCTGAAGTACAGGAGTTCACCCCGGAATATCGACAAATGGAGCGTGACTGTGAGATCGAGCAGAACTGAGAGTTGTTGTTTTGGGAGGTCTGGATATTGTCTCTTCGCGTCACGAAGATTCTGCCGTAAGAGTTTTCGGTTACCAGCGCTATGCTTTGTCATGGTTGTTTCCTGTGAAACATAGTGTATCACAACGTATCAAAACGTTGCATACCGAAAATTGTTGAATCCTGCTATTTTTGCTCGTAGCCATGACGGAAGCCAGAGTCGCGCTGCTAGTTCGGGTGCCGGCAAGTCTCAAGTCACGATTGGCAGAGATGGCGAAACATGAGCGCCGGTCTCTGAGTAAGCAAGTTGAATTGCTGCTAGAAAGATGCCTTGAGCTTGAGGGTCGAAAGGGCATCGGCATGCCCGCAAAGGGCGGCCGCCGCGGGGAGAGTTGACCGTTTTCGAAGCCCTCTTCGATTTTCTATTCAGTGTTAACAGCGCTGCTGACCCTTGCGCCATCTGGGAAGACGCAGAACTCGCGACAACCCAGCCTGAGTGCGGGCAAAGGCAGAATACGCGAGGATCCCTGAGGTTTGACGAAATCCCACCTAAGTCAGTTCGGTCAGAGATTGCCGAATTTCACCGACGCGCAGGTTCACCTCGGGCCCTCTGTTTCGTTGCGTCGGAGAGCTGCTCCGCCGAACTGTCGGTCGCGACGATCCGGACGCATCGACGCGCAGGCCGCTGGACTGGGGGCTCATTTGGTGCAAACGCAACTACCACACGCACTCGCGAGGTGGCGTGGAAACCGTCCAGCTTTGCCTGCGTGGCTGAACGAGGAAGTCTACGCGCCCAAGATTCAGCCGCTACTCGCCAAGATCGCAAATCCGGCCATCATATCAGCGCTCGGAGTTTCTGTCACGTACGCCGTTGCGATCCGCGCCGGCCGACGCCGACCGCATCCCCGGCACTGGGCGGCGCTGGCGGAACTGGTGGGCATTTCAGCGGATGACGCAGCGATTTCATCCCAAAGTAGCATTCGGCTTGTCGATCAAGTGCGCCCTAGACCGACGCGAGGCGACGATGGGTTCGTCGCCGACACCGCCGCAGATATCGAGTTTGGATGATAGTAGGATTACGACCATGGTATAATGACCATGGTTAAGGAGGCTCCCAATGAAGAAAATGGCTGCAGGTTCTTTTAAGGTCCATTGTCTTGCGGTCATGGATGAAGTTCAGGCTAAGCGCGAGACCGTGGTGATCACAAAACATGGCAAACCAGTAGTGAAGCTTATCCCTGTCGAGAAAGGAGCAGACGACATCTACAATTTTCTCGCTGGCAACGGTGCTATTACAGGCGATGTCGTTTCCCCTGCGATTTCGCGTGAAGAGTGGGGAGAACTCAGGTGATTCTTGTCGATACGCATGTTGTCGTCTGGCTGGCGCTTGACCAAACTCACCTCTCCAAAAATGCAAGAGCGGCCATCGACGATGCGCGTCAGAACGGGGACGGATTAGCCATCTCCGACATTACTCTCCTGGAGTTGGCCACGCTCTCGAGCAAAGGACGCATCCGTCTCGACATCAGCCTCGAATCTTTCCTGCGTGAGGTCGAGGCGCGCTTCATCATCCTACCGATCAGCGGCCGCGCTTGCGTGCGCGCCCTCGGACTTCCAGCAACTTATCCGAAGGATCCCGCGGATCGCATCATAGGTGCGACCGCGCTGGTCGAGGGACTATCTCTGCTTACTGCGGACCGCGGGATCCGACGGTCACGGGCTCTTCACACCATTTGGTGAGAAAAACGTGAAAGCAGTGATGCTGGGGGCGACCGAGGATTGGTTTTGTTGCAAGCACACCAGCTTGCCACCTCTCTTTTCTTTACACGTTCGGTCGCGGGGTACGAGACGGTAACCGTGCTCCATCCTGGGTTTCGATGCAGATGTTGTCGAATGTGGCAATCGCCCGCCTGGCGAAGATCAGAGCCGCTTCTACAAGTCCCGGTTGCCGCCGTATGTACTTTCGTGTTCAAGGGCAGAGATTTTGTTGTTGCGGTAAATCCCACTTAGACCCAATATCCAGAGTTAGCAGTATAAGTCCGCAATATTTGGAGCAAAAATGTTAATCATCAATAAAGAAGCGAACCTCACTGACGCTTTAGTGGTGTTAAATGAACTGGTCAAACTAGCTAATATCCAAGAGGAGCGTGTGCTTGCGATGCGGGCGGAAGAGCGGATATCAGGGTTCATCAACCCTCATCTCGACACTGCGATCAGAGTGCTTAAAGACCTGCTGCTAAACACCCAAAAGATGAGGTTCGACCTTTGCTTGCGATGCGGGCGGAAGAGCGGATATCAGGGTTCATCAACCCTCATCTCGACACTGCGATCAGAGTGCTTAAAGACCTGCTGCTAAACACCCAAAAGATGAGGTTCGACCTTGGACTGGATGAATACAAACGCAACATTCCAAAGGTGCAAACTGCCGAAAGTGCTGCGGAGGATCAAAGGCGGGTATATGAAGCATACAAGGTCGCAGAGGAAATTCTCACACGGCATTTGGGTACTCGTGACGTCGTTGGTGAAGAAAGGACCTCTGGCCGAAATTCCGGGACAGAGATAAATTAGGTAGAACACATGTTGAAAATCAACACAGAAAACAATCCACAACAGACGAATTTCTTACTACCGCCGCAAGACTCGCTCGCCGAAGTGTCACCAGCAGACTCGGAAACGACCGAATCCGCCGGGGTGAATGAGGGTGAGAACAAGAAGCCGGTTGCGTCCGTGGGCAACGCGATTGCCCACACGGTTTCTCCAAAAAAGCTCGCGGCGAACAAAGGAAACGCCAAAAAATCCACGGGCCCGAAGACAGCGGCTGGCAAGGCCATCAGTTCCCGGAACGCCGTCAAGCACGGCCTACTCTCGGCGCGGCTTACACAGCTCAATGATCAGAATGCAAAGGATTTCGCTCATGTACTGGCTATCTTGCAGCAGGACTTACAGCCTGAAGGGGTGTTGGAAGAAATTCTAGTGGAAAAGATTGCCTACGAATATTTCAGGATGGCAGCTGCTGCCCAGCATTACAACGACGCAGCTCTCTATGTGGTTAATACCTCCGGGGGAGGTCCCGGAAACCTGCTGCGGTATGACAGCATGATCAACCGCCAGCTCTTTCAGGCCATTAACCAACTCGAGAGATTGCAACGACTGCGGCGGGGTGAAGACGTTCCAGCACCCCTCAATGTGCAGATATAGCGCGATCATGCTAGCCTCTCCGAGAAAGAGAAGTCTGGCGAATAGCTTCCAGAAGAGAATTACCAAACGAACCCAAGAATTGAATCTGCTGGTTTGCACTCGGTAGACCGACTCGAACGTCTGACAACGCCAGCGTCTCGGAGATGCTGTGCCGCATTCTCCAAAGTCCAAAATACTCGCGGTAACAAGGAGGATCAAGCTGAACTTGACACACTGCTCGCCCAGATGCGGAACGTTTACGCTCCAGTAGGCATTGCGGAGGACTTATTGGTGCAGGAAATCGCAATCTCCTATTGGCGGAATGCGCGAGCGCTCAGATGCGAAAGAGGAGATGTAACATGTGCCGGAGCAGAGAGGAAACAATATGAGATCAGCGAAATGGACATACGCCTATTGATGGTGCAGCCCGCTGCCGATGCTTACCATTCGCTGCTTCGGAGTTCTGGGGGCATTAAACTCCAACAAAATCGAACAGGCGCGAGACGAAGTAGAAGCCTGCGGTTCTTTGTCGACTGAGTTGCGTCGGTGGCTTGCTCCCGCCAAGAACTGGGACAGACTCTCGTACTTGGGAAAAAAGCACCTCCTTGCGGCGTTGGAGGAGGAGACCGAAGACCTGACAGAAAAACAATGCCAATTCGAAATGGACGAGCTGCAATGGAGAAACGACAGCCGCGATTGTTCAGCAATCCCGTCGAAGGAAGTGCTGGACAGAATTTATCGGTGCGAGACCGGCAACGTACGTCACCGCTATAAGGTGGAGGCAAGGCTCGAGAAACTACAAGCGCGGCGAAGGGAAAACGCAAAGGTAAATTCCGGAAAGGGCAGTAATGCTGAGAGCGCGCAGGACACAGAATTGTGCGAAACGAAGCCAACTGGCTCCAATGACGGATTGTGCAAAGTCCCTCACAGCGTCGGACTGGCAGGACAAACATCGGACGACATAGCAACTTCGCAAATCTAGACGGACGTTATAGGAGGAACTGTTTCCGAGCCGGAATTTGCGAAACGAAGCCAACAAGTACTGCGTTTCAGCGGATGACTTAAATGTGGTGTCAGGAACTCGGTCGCCGCCGGCTGCTATAGAGTATGCGACGGACAAGCTGATCGCGGCTAGATCGAGCACTGCGCTCTTTTCACCGTGACAACTCTTTCTTCCGCCGGTACAGTCCATCAGTATTGGCCTCCACCCTTTCGCTTTGTCTGACACGGTACCAACCGAGAGACTCGTGGTCTATAATGCTGGGCGGTGCGTTCTCGCGGATAAGGCCCGGCAGAATCTTGTGGCTTCGGTTGGCTTCGGTACCAGCTCTTGATCCGATATCCACTAACTGATAGCATGATATCACTGTTGATTTACGAGGAGACGGATTGTGGGACAACTCGTGGTCCGGAATATTGAAAACGCGGTAAAAGCCCGCTTGCAACGTCGCGCCAAACGGCATGGCCGAAGCATGGAGGAAGAAGTGCGAGATATTCTCCGCAGTGCCGTCAGCGGGGAGGAAACTCCGAGCGGCGGGCTCGGGACAGACATCTCCAGCTTATTTACGAGAACAGGACTCGACTCGGATGTAACCGAACTCCGCGGCCACACAATCGCGCCGGCGGAGTTTGAGTGATGATTGTTTTAGACACGAATGTACTCTCTGCGCTAATGCGGCAAGCACCTGATGCGAAGGTGATTACCTGGCTCGACAAACAATCTCGCACATCCGTTTGGACGACGTCGGTAACGATTCTTGAGATCCGGTTTGGACTTCAAATCATGGCCGCCGGCATACGAAGATCCTTGTTGCTAGGGGCGTTTGAAACTCTCATTGAGAAAATGGGTCATCGAATCGCTCCTTTCGATGATGCCGCTGCCACGCAAGCCGCAGACCTGATGGCCTCCCGGCAGCGCCAGGGACGGCCGGTTGAGCTTCGCGACACCATGATCGCCGGCATTGTGGTGGCGAGCCATGCCACTCTGGCAACTCGCGAACTACTCCATTTTGAAGATCTCTCGGTGCCAGTCGTTAACCCTTGGCTTGTCTGACAGGTCAGTGCACCAGCCGCAAGGATTGTTCATGGAAAAACGAAGGCCAGACGGCCAGTCTGCCTCATGCGTCTGGCGCGCGCGGGACCTTCTGCGCATCCAGAGGTGCTCGACGGAGAAAAATCAACCACTGACTGATGCGGAGCGGATTAGTCACCGGAAAGTACTCAATTGGTCCGAATGGGTGAGAAAACGTCGAGGCTAGGAATCTCCTTTTTGACTTCATAAACAGCACCGATCATACACCCGACCTGTTCGCTTTTTCGCTCCTCAAAAGTGCGGGTATCGATCTATTCTTGTGCTCTCCCCTTTACCACGAGCGCCATGGGAATCTCATCACCGGACTCGAGCTTCACCGGCGCGGAAAAAATCCAGTGATCCTGATCGTCCTTGGATACTGCCGCTGCGGTTACCATGCCATCTGCCTGCGCCAGGCTCAGGGGTCCGGGATGTTTCGTCCCCGTCGCTTCTCGGCTCAGAGCTACCAACTCTTCGAACTTGAACTGTGCTTTTGGATCGGCATCGGACGCCGCCGGCACAAGCAGAAGAAAGTCCCGATTGGGAGCCACTCCAAGGTGATTGCCGTCATTGGGAATCAGCTCGTATCGAAGTGTGTAAAAACCAGCGCGAATTCTTTGCCCACGAAAATCAGCGGCAGGCTGCGAGAAGCGAATGACGCCCACCAGTGTGGACTCGGCGAGCTGTGGATAGGCGAGGCCTTCTATATCTTTTTTTGGCTGCGCGGGAACGCTCTTGCGAATCCAGAGCTCACAAGCAGGCGCCGGTTCGTCGAGGGTAAGGCGATATCCCTTTGCCTCGAGGGTCTCGAGCACGGCTCGAGGGACGGAGCTATCGGTCAACGGACCAATGCTTTCTACCTTGCCGGTCTGTGCGGCGCACAGCAGCGACAACACGAAGATAGGACTGATGGCAAAGCATGCCGCAAGCTTTCGCTCTCCCTGCGTGCTCTTCATCTCGCCCGATCCGCCTTCAACGGGAGAAAGTGCCTACAAAGGCGCTGCGCTTGCCGTGAAGGTCCCAGGAGACACCCAGCCCCGGTCCGTTGTAGGTATCGGTCAGGGCCACTGCCGGCATGGAATGAGCTAGCTCGGTCAGCGGGGGATAAAACGTCACTTCATTTCCGCAGAGATGGTCCTGGCCGCCGATGGAGCGGGTCTGCACGGTGGCAAAGCGGCCGGCCCGGAGCATGGCGGCCCCGTGGTGCTCCGCATTCACCACCAACTCCATCTGAGTGGGAATCACCTGCTCGACATTGTTTAGCAGCTCCCCGCCCATGCGTTTGGCGAAATTCACCAGGGCCGCCTGCTGTGGCACGGTGGCCTGATCATCCACCAGCAACACCGCCTTCGCCGGATAAGGATCCTCGTAGGGATCGCCTAACGTACCATTGGCGCGGACTGCGGCGGCAACGGTCAGACCTTGGAGCGAGACCCCGTTCCAGCTTCCGCTCTGAACGTGCCACGCGAGGATGGCCTCCTTGCCCACCAGGTTAACCTCGCCGTTGGCAAAACATTGGCCGGTGTAAACGTCGGCGCTACGGGTCTCGAGGTAATCGCCGCGGATTTCTTGCGCGGCCATCGAAATAGAAAGGCCAGCTAGGAGGCAAATAAGAAGCATCGAGCGATTTCGCATAGCAAACTCCTCACGGTTCCGTTTCATAGTTAGTTAAGATGCGGCGCCTCGAGAAAAGACGCGAAACGTCGCTTTTTACCTAGCCGCATTTGCCTGTCCCGTGACAGGCTCGGCTTTTCGAAGTGCAGTTGCCGGGCTCGGCCAACTCGCCATCCGGACCAATGCAGGTCTGAGTGTGCAGGCACCAGAACAGGCCGTCATTGCAGGCCGGCACGCTGGGATCGGACTCGGCGAGAATGAACTGGCCCTTCCAGCGCAAGGCCGAACACAGGTTCGGATGATTGGTGTTGAAGCGCTCCGATTCCCGAATCATGCGGCACCTCCCGATGCGGCTTTCATGATGGCTCTAGTCACGGCAACGCGCGCGAGTTTCACTTTGTAGGCATTGTGGCTCAGCGGCTTAGCATTGGCCAGGGCGGCCGCGGCGGCTTTCTGCGCCGTCTCTTTGTTGATAGGCTGTCCGACCAAGGCTTTTTCAGCTTCCGGAGAAGGCCAAGGCACTGGCGCAACATATCCCAGAACAATGCGCGCGGATTCAACCTTTGAGTCGCGCATCTTGAGGGCAACGCCGGCCAGCGCGAGCGGCCAGTCAAAGGCTGCTTTCTGGCGGATTTCGTAATGCGCGGCCTTTACGTTCGTGGCGGCGGGCACCATCACTTCCGTGACCATCTCGTTCGGCCGCAGATCGTGTTCGCGCTCGCCTTCTTTCTTAGGGGTCACGTAGAACCTCTCTAGCGGAAGTTCACGCTTGCCGTTCAGCCCTTGCAGCCGGATCTTTGCGCCGTAGGCAACAAGAATCGGAACAATGGTGGAAGGGCTGACAAACTTGGCGGGACCTTCGTTGCCGAGAATCGCGTGATAGCGGTTCTCACCCTCTGACACCAATTCTTTTCCAGCTTCATCGATGGGCAACAGACCAAGCCCGTTGCGGAAATACCAACAGCGCGGACGCTGGCACAAATTGCCGCCAAGCGTGGCCAGATTGCGAATCTGGGGGCTGGCCGCTTCCCCCAGAGCCTCAGCCAGTGCTGGGTAATTCTTCTTCACACTCTCATCGTCGGCCAAGTCCCCCAGCGTAGTCAGCGCACCGAGGCGTATTCCCTGCGGATCGGAGGAAACCCCGCGGAGATCCTTGATGTCTTTGATATTGATCAGCCGCTTGGGCGCGAGAATGTCGTCTTTCATCAGCGCGAGCAAATCGGTTCCGCCCGCGAGAATTTCGCTACTACCCCAGGTTGAGCCGAGCAAGCTGATGGCTTGGGTTCGGGTGTTAGGGCTGAGATATTCAAATGGTCGCATCAGGCACCTGCCTTCTGTTCGAGCGCGGTCAGCACGCGATCGGGAGTGAGGGGAAGAAACGGCACGCGCACTCCGATGGCATTCGCCACCGCGTTCGAGATCGCAGCGCCGGGAGAGATCACCGGAGGCTCACCGAGGCCGATCACACCGCGTTCGTCGTAGCCTTTGCCGGTCATCATGTGGACGACCAGCTCAGGAATGTCATTCAGCCCAGCGAGGCGATAGAACTCCATGTCTGCATTGAGCATGCGGCCGGTAACCGGGTCCATGACCTTCTCTTCGAAAAGCGAGTAGCTGATGCCCATGATCAGGGCGCCGTGGCATTGGCTTTCGGCCGTCTTGAGATCGATGACCAGGCCGCAATCCTGCACCGCAACCATTTTTTTGACCTTGACGATGCCGGTGTCGGTGTCCACCTCGACTTCCGCCATCTGCACGCCGCCGACGCCGCTGTTGGTGAGATCGGGAGGCTTGTTCTTGTCCGGGTTCTTACCGCGCATGGTGACCGGCATTACTGCGAGCTTGGAACAAGCTTCCTTCCAACTTAGGAATCGGCTGGAGTCGCCCTTCACCATTACCTTTCCGTTCACGCATTCCAGCTGGTCGGACTGAACGTTGAGCGCGGGCGCAACCTTGGCGAAAACCGCGTCACGTGCATCCACGGACGCACGGCGGGTTGAAGAGGTGACGCCTCCGATGGTGGTCGATCCGCCGGAGCCTCCCGAGGGCGGGTAAGTCGTATCCCCGATCTGGAGCTGGATTGCGTCCATGGGAATGCCCAGCGTGTCGGCGGCAACCATGAGGATGCAGGTGCGCGTTCCCGTGCCCAGATCCTGCGAGCCCATCTTCAGCTCGACTGATCCATCGGGATGAATGGTCAAGTCGCAGTCGCTGGCGTGACCGCGTCCGCCCCAGGTGTGGAAGGACAATCCCACGCCGCGGGCCGTGTCGCCCGAAGCATTCTGCCCTCGCGGATGCCATTTCTGTTTCCAGCCCATCAGCTCGGAAGCGATGCTGAGCTCTTCGCGGTAGGTATGCTCCCGCTGTTGAGTTAGATTGAGATTTCTGCCGAAGAATTCCACCGGGTCCAGGTTGAGCTTGGCCGCAAGGTCATCGAGAGCGCACATAGTGAGGACCGCTGCCTGCGGATGATTGGGCGCACGCCAGGCTCGTGCGGGACCGATGTTGTTGCGGATAGCAGTGTGCTCCTGACGCTGGTTGGGAACTCTGAAAACGTAAGGAATGGGAGGCATGCCGCCACCACCGGGACCGCCTGTGCCCCAGGAGCTGGACTGCCAGGCGACGAGGGTGCCGTCGTTTTTCGCGGCTACTTTCACGCGAGCATAGGCGGAAGGCCGAGCTCCGGCAACCTTCAGCTCCGTGTCACGCTCGAGCATGATTCGGACCGGCTTGCCGCCAGCCTTCCTGGAAACTTCGGCGGTAAAAATTCCCCAACGATCCGGGGAGAACTTGCTGCCGAATCCTCCGCCGATGTTGTCTTGGTGCACGCGAATGTTGGTGGCGGGAATCTTGAGCGGCTCGGCCATCTGGCCGGGAATACCGGAAACATTCTGGGTAGAGATGTGAGTGAAAAGATGCTCATGGTCGGTCCACTCGGAAATAGATCCGTGACTTTCGAGGCAGCAATGCGTGATGACCGGAATGCCATACATCCCTTCGGAAACAGCATCGGCCTCGGCAAAAGCCTTGTCGGGATCGCCCACGGTTTGAGCGGCTGCCTTCTGGTAATTGGACGGCGGCTTAGCGCTGGCTTCAGGGTGAAGCGTCGCCGATCGAATCGCCTCCAGAACGGCGTCGGTCGCGCCGTCCGCCTTGAGCATATTCAGATCTTCATCGCTCGCCTTTTTGATAAGGCCATCCCGCTGGATGGTGCTGACCATCTGGTTGGCGGGCACCTGGTTATCGAGCATGTCGTCGATGGCATCGATGCTCAGCGGACCTTCTTCTTGCGCGCTACCCTTGGGCGGTTCGGCGTCGCTGACTAGATGTGGGAGTTGCTGGAATTTCACTTTGATGGCGCGGACGGCATCTTCCGCTGTGGGTTCGTCGACGGCGGCGACAGCTACAATATCGTCCCCCGCCCAGTGAATGGTCGAGCCCGGTCCTTGCACGATGTGAATGGCTTTGACCCCAGGCATCTTCTCAGCCGCACTCGTGTCGATGCTCACGACTTTGGCGTGGGCGTAGGGGGAACGCAATACCTTGCCATACAACATGCCGGGACGATGGACGTCATAGGTGTACTTCGCCTGCCCAGAGACTTTAACGGGAGCATCAACGCGAGTGACGCGCGCGCCGATCAAGGTACGGTGTTGAGCATCAGGCCATGCATAATCCGGCATAGGTCAGGCTCCTTTCTGCGCGACCTGCGCGATGGCTTTGCGAATTCCTTCGTAGGTGCCGCAGCGACAGAGATTGCCGCTGAGGCCACGGCGAATGTCTTCGGGCGTGGGATGAGGATGGCTGTCGAGAAAGGCTTTGCAGGAGACGACAAACCCCGGCGTGCAGAAACCACACTGCGAGGCATCGTTTTCGACGAACGCCCGCTGCACAGGGTGCAGGTTGCCGCCTTCGATCAATGATTCGACGGTGGTGATCGGCCGGTGCTGGGCTTCGATGGCCAGCACGGAGCATGCGTAGACGGGCTTGTTGTCCATCAGCACTGTACAGGCGCCACATTCGGCGCGGTCGCAGACGCGCTTGGCTCCGGTAAGTTCGAACTGATCGCGCAGCGCATCCAGCAGGGTGACGCGGGGTTCCAGATCCGCCTTATGGTTCTTGCCATTGATGGCGAATTCCATTGGGACTTTGCCGGGCCCATATACCGGAACTTGCTGGCCCGCAGCCATGACCATCTTTGGGCCTGCAACCAGCGGTACCGCAACCGAGATTCCGGAGATTTTCAGGAAGTCACGTCGGGAGACCCCGGGGCTTTCTGAGCTATGGTTGGCATCCTTCAGATTCTCATCATCATCGCGCATTCCGTAACCTCCGCAAGTTGCAAAGATCAAAGATCGACGCGGCCAGAATTTAGGACTACGGGGTTTCGATCAACCGGTTCTTGTGCTTACCGGACAGACGAATGTGCCTTTTAGTATAGCGAATCTGGCAGGTTGATTTCGAGTCGTGAAGTGTGCAAAAAAAACCGCTGCGGGCCGCAGTCTTCATTGGCGCTCGGAAATTCAAATGGTCAGCTTCTCGGAAAGCCGGGTTGAGCGTGCTGCTGCGGAATGGTGTCTTCGGTGGTCGGATCCTCTTTCTTACTCCGCGGGACTTGCTGAGGAAGGAAAAACCGCTGCGAAATCAACTGCAAATCATGGGAAAGCTCTAGCTCTCGAGTAGTACGGGTGAGGAGGCCAGGACCCCGGCTGCCGTCTCCAGATCTGAATAACACCTAGGACATTTGAGTCGTGGTCCATGATGGGAACCGACATCAGTTTCTGAATGGGTGCCGGCGCCGACTGCTCGACGGACTCCGCGCCCATAGGCTTCACCGCTTCGAAAATACTAGCGTGCTTAACCTTAGCGAAGTTGTTAAATATCTCGGCTTTCTTGCTCAATGCGGTGTGGGCGGCGACGGCGGAACTGGAGATCGGAATCGCTCCACTGGCGCGCAGGTGCTCGGGAAAAATAAACCTCAGCAGTCCATCCCCCAGGCGCAAGAGCGCGACTTCGG
>QIAN01000147.1:0-2369 GCA_003225005.1 Acidobacteriota bacterium
TCGGTTGGGCAAACGGAAACAGGCTCAAGGACACCAAGTAGGTCGAGAGTTCCCCCAGTTCGGCAAACATTAGCTAATTCTCGGTGCAAAAATCGCGGGTGAAAGCCGCATGGGAGGGCCTTGGGCTGCAGGGGCCGATGGCAGATCGGACTTTTTGGGGGCCGAAGCTGCAAAAAGTTCTTGACAGAAATCTGTATATGTGTATAATAAGTTATATACAACATGAGGCGGAAGAACGAGAAAACCGAAGACGTGAAGCGCTGGTTCCTGCAGGAGGTCGAGCGGCTCTGGCCGCTGGCGTTAGGGTCGCTGTCGTTGCGGCGAGGGCCGTGCATTCGCCCCAACTGCCCGGTCTGCGCCTCTGGGGAGGGCCATGCCAGTTGGGCCCTGTCGGGCCGCCAGGGAGGGCGACGGTTTTCTCTTTATGTGCCTCAGGGAGTGATGCCCGAGGTCCAGCAGGCAGTCAAGCAAGGGCGGCAGTTGCAGGAGTTGATGCGGGAAGCGGGCCAGCGCTACCTGGCCAGTTTGAAGCGGGCCCGAGGCCTGGGCCGAGAGTTTCGACGAAAGGCGAGAAAACGATGATTGAGCCGCGCTACCGGCAGCAGACGTTGTATGAGCAAGCGTTGCGGACCTTCATGCCCGATCACCAGAAACTGCTGTGGGAAGGCTGGATGCTGAGGGTGGATGAGCTGCTGGAGAAGGACGAGCTGGTGGAGATTGTCCACCAGGCCCTGCAACAGCGGCATCCGCAGAGCGGGACCCGAGGGCGGATGGGAACGCCGGCGGAGGTGGTGCTGCGGCTGCTGGTGTTGAAGCACCTGAAGGACTGGAGCTATGAGACGCTGGAGAAGGAAGTGCGACCCAATTTGGTTTATCGGGAGTTTACGCGGATTGGGGGTGAGAGGGTGCCGGACGCCAAGACGATGGTGCGCTGGGGGAGAGCGCTGGGGCCGAAGGTGATCCGGCAGATTCATGAGACCGTCGTGGAAGTCAGCCGAGAGACTCGTGTGGTCTCGGGACGGAAGCTGCGGGTGGACACGACGGTGGTGGAGACCAACATCCATTATCCGACCGACAGCGGGCTGCTGGGGGACGGGGTGCGGGTGCTGACGCGCACCATGCAGTACATTCAACGAGAAGCGGGCCAGGCTGGGACGCGGCTGCGCAACCGGCTGCGGAGCGTCAAACACCGGCTGATTGAGATCAGCCGGGCGGCGAAAGGGCGCGGCCAGCAGGCCGAGGAGAAGATCCAGCGCGGCTACGAGAAGTTGATGGGGACTACGCGCCAAGTTCTGTCGCAGGCGAAGATCTTCGTGGAAGAGGTGGCCAGCGGCATCAAGCAGGCAACCACACGGTTGGGCGATATCCGGCTCAAAGCCTGGGTGGAGCAACTGAAGCACTTTAGCCAGCTGACCGAGCGGGTTCTGGAGCAAACGAAAGCCCGGGTGCTCGAAGGCAACACGCATTTCCAGGACAAAGTGCTGAGCCTGTTTGAAGAGCACACCGAGGCCATTCGCAAGGGCAAAGCGGCCAAGCCGACCGAGTTTGGCAAGATGGTCAAGATCCAGGAAGCGGAGCATCAGATCATTACCGATTACGAAGTCTTTGAGAAGCGGCCGATAGATGCGGAGCTGCTGCTGCCCTCGATCGAGACTCACCAGAATCTGCTGGACCGGCTTCCCAGGTTGGTGGCGGCTGACGCGGGCTTCTTCAGTGCCGACAACCAGACGCAGGCCCAAGAAAAGGGGGTTGAGAAGCTGGCCGTGCCCAACAAAAGAACACGGAGCCGGGCCGTCTGGCAACATCAACGCCAGCGCTGGTTCCGGCGAGCCCAACGCTGGCGCGTGGGCTGTGAAGGGCGCATCAGCGTGCTGAAACGCAAACACGGATTGCTCCGCTGTCGCTATCGGGGAATGGATGGGATGGAACGCTGGGTCGGACTGGGAGCGATTGCCAACAACCTGATCCAGATCGGCAAGCGGCTGGCTCAAAAACCGGCCCAGGCCTGATAAACCAGCCTTCTGCGGGTTCCGTCAAGGCCCGACCAAATACCGAAAAATGAAGTTTCCCAAAAACCGATTTTTGCACCGAGAATTAGCTAGAACATGCTGACGGTCATCGGCAAGGGCTGCGAGGTCGCTGCATTTTAGGATCGATTCGGGGGCAAACAAGGATGTGGAGGAGGTTGTGACTCGTCCGGCAATCAATTGCTCCACAAACGGATCGAGGCTCCGGGGATTGCCTACTTGTAGCGCGTTCGGTGCTATGGCCCCTTCGGTCTTCGAAAGGTTTTGAGGAAGCGGCCGAATTCGCTTTCTCGCCCGGGCTTGGCTTCTTCCTGGTAGAGAAATGGCTCTACTTTGTCCGAA
>QIAN01000147.1:2395-4967 GCA_003225005.1 Acidobacteriota bacterium
TTCTTGTTAGAACTTCCGGACCTCCCCCGGGTCATTACTGATCAGGGTTCGGGGGACGTCCATGCCAAGTTAACGGGCCTTTCTTAATTGAAGCTCTTTATGATCGGCCTTCCGCACCGAAATCAGCGGGGTCTAGCTGGAAGCAACCGAGCGCGGCAATGGCACCATAGAGTGCACGACGGCTTTCATTAACGCACGCCTAGATTGAAAACCTCTTTCTGGAAATTGGTTAATCAAAGTAAGAGGCTTCGCTCGCCGATTAACTGAAACGGCCTGAGAGAAAATTGCCAAACTTTCCGCCTTGTGATATGTAGTCCGAGTGCAGCTTGCAATCTAATTCAGCTTCCCAATCTAACAACTGCTCACCCTTTCCATCACCAGTTAGCTCAGTTGGCAGGTCCTTCCATCACTTGCAGGTTGTGCCTTTAGCGTCTGTCCGTGTGGGACTGGAAGCCATCTTGCACATAAGCGCCTATAAATCCTTCGAGCTAACCCTGCCCAGCTAACTTGTTGTAGCGTCTTTCCAGCTCCATAGTCGACCGCTCCTCAGAAAGAGGAAATGGGGGATGAAAAGACCGGACTCGAAGAAACTGAAGGGTGAAAACCTGGCTGTGGTTTCGCGACCTCTCGAGTTTGGGAGCACTGCCAGCCAGAACTAAAGGCCATAGAGAAGTCTTGGCAGGCCCTCTTGGCGCTCAAGAGGCAGCAGGAAAAAGCATTTCAGCAAATGCTGGAATCTTACGATGAACTTGATAAAGAAATCACGAAGTTGGAATCTCGCGAAGAATCCATCCTTAGCCGGATGGCCAAGCAAGAAAAGAAAACACCAGGCAATCAGGAGAGCAAGCCCTTGTTGGGTCGCTCGCACAGCCAGAAGCTGAACGACCTGACATTGGAACCGGTAGCCTACTGGCGCAAGAAACTAAGTGAAAACAAAAAAGCCAGGCGTCCTCGATTGCCAGATATACTGAGGATTCTGGAAATGAAGCGGAAACATCCTTCCCTGGGTGCAACTGCCATTTATGCCCGGCTCCATCCAACACCCAGGAAGGGAGAATGGAACCCGACAGGCAAGCGGATGCAAGAGGTCCGTCAGATTCAAAAAATACTAGATTGGTATGCCAAATAGCCGGCCATAGATCTACTTCTTGGTTTTGCTCTCTTGACTGCCGCTATTTCTGCAGGGAGGTTTACATGGACGTCCGGCGTGTTCTGCCGGAAACATGGCTCAGATTTGAGCATCTGCGTTTCTTTTCCAATGAAATCAAGCAGATAACCTATCAATAGTTGCCGGCACCGGGTCCTGCTTCTTCGTCGTTCTGCATCGTGAGGGAGCGGCAATTGCCCCAATAAGTATCCCATTACGATCCTTGTCATTCTTTCCTTGCAAATAGAAACGAAATTCGATATATAATAGGTGTTAGTTTTGTAGCCGTTCAGTTAAGTTTCTGTTTGAAGTTCCGTTTATTTGTTGAAGCATACCCAAAAACCTTTAACACAGCAGGTCGAAACGGGGGTGAAGTGAGTGGAGAATAGCTGGATAAAGCCGGATTTTGAAGAAGTGGCCGTTAACGCTGAATGCACTGCTTATGCGAGCGCCCGCTAAGAAGTCATCTGGGTAGGGTGTTGGGAATATGTCTTGCCGCAGAAATCTCAGAGGCCGCTGAGACCGAGAGAGCTTGGCTATCCGTCACAACCGTGACGGTTGCGTCATTAGGTCGGGTTTGTCTGATCAGTTTCCTCAGCGGTTTTTCTTTATAAGTCCTCATTAATAACTAATCCTTGAATTGCTTGTTGTCTCCGTCCGTAGGAGTATTCTTGCGTTATCTAAGCCCGGCCGATTAGAATAATGCGGGAGGAGAAATGCAAGTACGCTTGCTGGGCACGGCGGCGGGCGGTGGCTTTCCCCAATGGAATTGCAATTGTTCCAACTGCCGCGGCCTGCGCTCTGGAACGTTGCGGGCCCGACCGCGGACCCAGTCTTGTGTGGCTATTAGCGCAGACAGCAGACGATGGTTTCTGCTGAACGCTTCGCCTGACATACGCTTCCAGATCGAATCCTTTCCACCTTTGCTGCCCTCGCCCAACAGCGTGCGTGGAACCAGTCTGGAAGGGGTTCTCCTCACCAATGCCGACCTTGACCATACTCTGGGGCTATTGATTCTCCGTGAAGGACTGCGCCTCTCTGTTTACTCGACCCCCAGGGTGCGTAGCGCGCTGACGAATGGCCTGTGTGTGGCTCAAGTTATGGAATGTTACTGTGGAGTAGACTGGCGCGAGGTAGACATCGAACCGAGCCCGCTCCTTTGTGCCGATCATTCGCCCAGCGGCCTCCACTACGCTGCCTTCCCTGTTGCAGGTAAGCCTCCGCGCTACCTCGAAGGTCAGGCCTCGCCGGCGCTTGGAGACGTCGTGGCTTATCGCATAATGGACGAGACGACGGGTGGACGATTGCTGTTCATGCCTGATGTAGCTGCCCTCGACGCTAGGACGCTGAGCCAGATGCGGAATTCTGAGGCACTGTTGTTGGACGGCACGTTCTGGAGTGAGAATGAGATGCAGACAATGGGGG
>QIAN01000148.1 GCA_003225005.1 Acidobacteriota bacterium
ACCGTTCTCATCGAGATCTTCACCTGGTATTTCGGCCCGTCCATCGGGGCAACCGTTGACTGCGTCGTTGGAATTCACAAAGTCATTGAAGCCGTATTCACCGGTTTCGTTTCCCGACGGAGATACAGGTGGCCATGCGCTCCTCAAGCCGCCGGTGGGGAGATAATTTCCGCGCCGATCAGTGAAGTACACGACGTAGTTATAAGGCTGATTCTGCGGGTCAAAGGCGCCAGGGCCATTCTTCCCGATCTGCCCGGTGAGCCAGCGCCCCAAATTCTTGGCGTCAAGCTCCACGTAGTGGATTACGCCGCCGAGTGTGACCGCGCCATTGAGAGGAGCGACGTCGCGGGCAAGTCCTTCGCGCGTGTCGAAGAGCACATTCGGCCAATAATCGTTGGAATTCGTAGGGATAGCCGGAAGCTTAGAGAAGTCGACGCCGCAGGCACCATTTGTGAGCGCATTAGAAGGGTTGTCTCGAACGCGTTCCAAACGAATGACTGCATCGGGATTGGGATCGGCACACATGGAGGGGGCAACCTGCGCGCCGGTAAGGGGTGGCTGATTGGGGAATTGAGTGGCCGGCGTAATGGCGAGGCCAGGATTCAGGTTGCGTCCCGCGATGCCGAGCTTAAGGATTTCCTGAGTCACATCCTGCCATCTGCCACAGGGAGGGTTGTACCCAATTTGGATCTCAATCTTGATGAAGCCGGTGATGATGGGATCCCACTTAGGCACCCAGTAGCCGTTGCCCGTGGCGTAACCCGTGGCCGGCACGGTGCCCGTCGCTCCACCGGTTCTGGCGGCTCCAGCCGCTGAAGTGCCCATCGGCGCGGGCACTGGATTGGGGTTGGACGTCGTGTACCAATTGGCGAGACTGCCAGGGTTACTGGCAGGATAGGAAGCAGGCATGGATGGATCCCATGCGAGTGTGCTGAGATCCACGGCCGGAGTTGCCGCGTCAACGCAGGGCAACAGCATAATGTCCTGCAAGTTGTCGGAAAGAAGAATTTTCATGCTGGCTTGCGAAAAGTAGCGCTCTCCCAGAAGAACAGAATCGTCGGCCTGTACCGGGCGGCGGATGATATCGACGGGCTGTCCGGGGACCAGCTTGTTTTTGGTCAACAATTCGATGGGTAAGCTGAGCTTTTTGGCGCCCGTGAGGCCGTTGATGAGATTGGAGTTGTAATTCGTTTTGGAAATAGTGGGCCAACTACCGTTTTTGTTTGATGGGGCTGAGTACGGCACAGGTGGCACGGGGGGCGGCATGCCATGGACACTGCCCTCGCCGACACCCAAGGCACGGTAGGAGCTAGCACCCGGTGACGTGGTCATCTTCACGGTCCCTGTCCAGCCGCCGGCGGCCAGCGGGAGTCCATTCATGATGTTGGTGCGAACCACTTCGCCGTAGACCGTAACTTTGTCTGAAAGTGTCAGGGTATTACCATTGCCTTCCGCGAGAAATAGATTCCGATTGGAATGAATCCGCCCACCGAAGTTGAAATCAGGACCGGCATGGAAACCGCAGTCCACATCGCAGAAGACGCCGAACTCAAATGCCGGAATGCCCACAGTTTGCGTGGTGCGCCGGAGCATGACCTCCGCATTGGAAGAAGTACGTGCGGTAACTGTTAGCGTATAGGGAGTGATCAGACCAGTCATACCTGCATACGGGCCGGACTTGACCTGCGCATCCGTAGCCAAAGGCTTGCCGGAGGGATCCGTAGGGAAGGTGAGAGTGTAACCAGGCGTCCCGTCGGCTGCCTGAAACGTGATGTCTCCAAGACTGGGAGGGGGATTCGCGGTGATGTTGTTCAATTCGGTAGCCGTCGGAGAGTAAGTGCTATCGAACAGAGTGCCGAGATCGGCAGTCATTTTTTCCAGGCCAGCTTCCGCGCCGTAGAACGCGCGCGTTTCCTGTCTCGCTCCTCCGGTAAGCTGCTGGCCGGTCGTAACCAAAACGAAAAATCCCACGAGCAAACTGGAAAGCAACACCAGTACAAGAAGCGTGGTGACAAGCGCCATACCAGAATCGCGTTTAGTCGGTTTATTGTTCGTTTTCATGTGGCGGACTCCCGCTACTGGTACCTGTTGAAGTAGGACAAGCTGCGAAGGCTGACCTGGGTCGACATATTGTCCCTAAGGTATTTGGAGGTCCTGCTCTGGGGCCGATTGGACCGCGCTCCCAGGAAAACATTCACAGAACGAATATTGCTTTCGCTCAGCCCAGGCGGGACCGTGGATTGCTTTGCAAAGAACGTGGGCGGTGTGTTCCCATCCACAAAGTTGTAGCGAACTGTCAAAGCCTCTACAACGTCCCCGACGGGCTGGGCAATGTTAAAGTTCAACTGCCGCATCAGACGCGGACGCAATGGGTCCGCAACATTGTCTAGATAATAGGTAATCATAAAGATGCGCGTGGCCGTGATGGGTGGCCAGGCACCGGGAGAAGTCTGCAACTGAAGGATGGTGCCTTGCGGAGCGCGCGTTTGGTTGAAGCCAAACTTGTCGATGGCAGTGTCCCTCGCAAAGTTGAGCTGTTGACCATTAACGGTCGTAACGGTTTGAATCGCTGTCGCGCCCGCCGGATTCGTGAACAGGATGAGGTCTCCAACCTGAATTGGTACCCGGGCCTTGGATAGATTGTTGCAAGCCGGGTCAAAGGTGACCGAATCGCCCGTGGAACTGATCGCGCCATTGCATGCAGGCGTGGTCCCAACGGCTGCGCGGGTAATGGGAGCAGAATCCATGGACTCCCCGGTGTTCGACGTGTTGTCCTCATAGAGAAGCGTCAGAATATCCGAGGGCGTGCCGGGGTTTGAGGAGGAAGTGTCGAAGATTGGGACCGCGGGTCCAAGGTTTGTGCCCAAACTGACCGCGGGAAGTATCGTGCCCGAAAAAGTGGCCGGGGTCAGATTTGGGCGGTTGATGGTGGCGCCTCCCCCGGAAGGAATGCTAATGCCTGAAGGCGGTATGCCCGTCCCCGTAAAGACCAGGTCCCTTGAGATCAGGTCCATGGAGGCGCGGAGGTTGTCGTTCAGATCTGCTGTGAGCGTCACGACTTCGTTGCTCCTGAGCGCATCGGTAAATGCGCCAACGGCTGCAGCAATGAGCACAAGGCTTATGACCATTGCCACCAGGAACTCAATCATGGTGAAACCAATTTGCTTCCTCAAGATCGGCTCCTTCTTTGGCTCAGGCCCAGGGCGAAATGTAACTGATGAATGTCTGGGCCTTCTGCCCGCCTACGGCCATGTAGCGCATGATCACCGTAATCTGCCTCAGATTCAGAACGGTGTTACCGGTTTTATCAACGACCGTGGTGATTTGGATTTCCCTCGTCATGCCCGACAAAGGGATGACAGTGTCGTCGCTGGTACCGATGATTCCATCAGGTCCTGGCCCGGTGATCACAACATCCGGGTGGGCTGTATCGTCATTGAGGGTTCCCACCAGACCGTCGTTGCCCGGGGCGTACAACGGCTGAGGCCCGTCCTTAAAAATTCCGCCTTGCGAGATGTTTTGAATCTGATCCCAGGACT
>QIAN01000004.1 GCA_003225005.1 Acidobacteriota bacterium
TCCCCGACAACGGTTTGGGAGTCATCTTAAATCCTTCTCCCGTTGGCGCAAACGTTAATTCGGGTTCGTCCAGCGAGCCCCTTGTGGACGCCGGACTGAAACCTGCCATAGGCGTCGGGCGTGCGTTCAACCACGGAATCTTGTTCGGTGCAAGGATGGTTCTTATTTGACGGGAAAAACTGTACCTGAGGCTTTGAAATTCTCAGCGGACTTCAAAACACGACACAAATTTGACTCTAGGACTTCATCGGGATCACCTCGGGTTACCTGGTCGGACTCGCCGGTTGTTCGCCGCCCTGGACAAACACCCAGATCGCCCCCCCGAGAATGGCAGCCCCGCCAATTCCGACTGCAATAGGAGAGTTGAAGACTCCCCCCTCGGCGGCGGCAGGAGCGGCTGCAGCTCCCTTCCTCTTCTTCTTCTTCTTCTTGTCCTTTTCCGAGTCTGCTGAATCCTCCCGAGTCGTCTGTTCACCTTGGGCCAGCGTGGTGGTACCGGTTTCATCGCTTATCGTGAGGTCACCTTTTCGCGCCGCGATGAGGACCCTACCATCCACGTCTCTAACTTCAAATTCGGTCCACACACTGGCGGCCGGCGAGACGGTAATGTCGCCGGCGCGAGTCGCCAACAATTTCGAGGTCGATACGCTTATGCCTCCGTGCTCCAACTGGACAGCGTCGTCTTGATACTCGACCAGCGAGTCGTTAAGAACCAAGACGATGGAGCCTGAAGCATTTATGTTGGCAGCCGAGTCCGCGTTGGTCTGTACCTGGTCGCCGAAAAAGATAGCCGACGACCTTGCGATGCTGTGGCCATTGAGTAATGCAGTTCCGTGGCTGTAAAGCATGGCAGCAGGCCGGTCCGCTGCAAACAAGGCACCCGGAAGAATCAAGACCAACAGGCTGCTCAGAATCTTCAAGTACAGGGCTCTCATTGCAAGCACTTCCATCCTTCAGAGATGAACCTGAATGATCGTAATCCGAATGGCCTTCTCCGTCAATCGCTTCTTGCCCAGGTGCCACCGGGTGGAGTTACTTCCGGGAGTCCTTCTTGACCCAAGCCGGCGTCGTGAGAATCCGAGAACCAATGGCGAGACGCCTTCCTTAAGCTTGAGCTTAGTTGGCGAACAAATTTTGTGCGGTCGGGGGTCTTACCACCATCGATCCACGCACTTCCACCAGAGCCAGCGCAACCATTCATCCAGGAAAGTCTTGGCCCACTGCCGATGAGCCCACCATCGAATTCCAAATTGCTTGCTGTCTCGAACCGCGGCCACGGAAAAGCTGATTCCCGGGATTTCCTTCTGGAAAATATGAAGAGCCCGGCGAGTGTGAAAATCCGAGGTTACGATCAGCACGCTTTTTGCGCCTTCGCGCGCGAGGCATGGTTCAGCGTCTCGTGCCTCATTCTTGGTGGATAGGCCTTCGATCGGACAGATGCTGATCGACGCTTTTTGGGAAAGATCTTCAGCGTATCTTCGCGCCAGCTGCAGCGGACTGAATTCGTAGATCTTTCCCTCTGCCGGAACATCGATGACCATCTTGCGAGTGTAGCCTTCCCCGAGCAGCTGCAACGCCCGCGCGGGGCGGTGCTCGGTCTCGCCGGCCAGCACCAGGATCACGTCCGAGGTGCGTGGCTCGTCGATTACAAGCATTCGCCCGGCGTTTAGAGCAAATCCGGTGACCAGTCCCAATACCGCCAGCGTGATAAGAAGCGCTCTTTTTTTTCGCGCCGGAGTTTTCATTGATTCTTCGAATCCTAAAGTGCGAATAACCTGCCCGCTCGAGTGGGCGAAATGTTCGACCCGATCTACAGCTCTCGATGGGACCGCAGAAGCGGGCATCCTTGGACTGGAGCGGGGTCTACGGCATGCTAGAATCGAAACGATTCATACGCTTTCCGATATTGTCCTTTCAGAATGAAGACGAACCAATCTGCTCGAAACCGTTCTCCCGACCAGCTGAAGAGCAAGATCCAAAAACGCGAAGCCCGGGTCGGGATCATCGGACTAGGCTATGTCGGCCTGCCTCTAGCCTTGTTGTACAGCGAACAGAAGTTCCAAGTTACCGGTTTCGACATCGACCAGCGAAAAATTGATGCTCTAGCGAAGAGCAGTTCCTACATCTACCGTATCAGTTCCGAGGAAATCGCCGCGGCCAAGTCTGCGGGCTTTACCGCCACGTCGGACTACTCGCAGTTGAAAGCGATGGACGCCATCATTATCTGCGTTCCAACGCCACTGAATGAATACCACGAGCCCGATCTCAGCTTTATCACCGACACAACGCACGCCATTGCACCACATCTGCAGACCGGGCAGCTGGTGGTACTGGAGAGCACGACCTACCCTGGTACGACGGAAGAGGTGATGGTCCCAATTCTCGAGTCCGAGAACCGCGAAGGTATTAAAGCGGCGCGTGGCACCAGTGTCGATCCCAAGGGATTCTTCGTGGCCTTCTCGCCCGAGCGTGAGGACCCGGGGAATACCACCGTAGCGCGGCGCGACATTCCCAAGGTAGTGGGAGGGGTGAATGCTGAAGCAGCCGAACTCGCCTCCGCACTGTACGGAGCGATCTTCACCCGAACCGTGCCAGTTTCATCACCCGCAGTAGCGGAAATGACCAAGCTTTTGGAGAACATTTACCGCTGCGTGAACATTGCCCTGGTGAACGAACTCAAGTTGCTTTGTCTCCGTATGGGTCTCGACATATGGGAGGTCATCAGTGCGGCCTCCACCAAGCCCTTCGGCTTTCACCCTTTTTATCCCGGACCGGGATTGGGGGGACATTGCATTCCCGTAGATCCGTTTTATCTATCGTGGAAAGCCAAGGAATTCGATTTTCGGACCCGATTTATTGAGTTGGCGGGTGAGATTAATACGGGTATGCCCTACCACGTGCTGGCTTCCGTCAGTGGGGCGCTCAACCAGCACAAGAAATCGGTGAATGGCGCTCGCGTTCTGGTCTTGGGGGTGGCGTACAAGAAAGACATCGACGATTTGCGCGAGTCTCCCGCACTCACCATCATCGAACTGCTCCAGAAGGACGGGGCGCAGGTCAGCTATCATGATCCCTATTTCCCTTTTATCGGTAAAGGCCGCAAATACGACTTGCAGATGAAGCGCACTGAGTTGGAGAACCTGGGACAGTATGACTGTGTTCTTATCGTGACCGACCACTCCGATTACGACTATCGCCGCATCGTCGGGGAAGCTCAACTGATCGTCGATACCCGCAACGCCACTAAAGGGATCGTGAACCCCAAGATCGTCCGTTGTTGAACCCCTTCTGAGCCACAAAGACGGCACCAAAACGGTCGAGAATCGGTTTGGCCTTGACAGTACCGTCCATTGTTATGAGAAGGAACTGCGGCCCAAGTGTGTAAAATTTTGCTCTTTTGTTCTTTATTTTTTAGTTTGAAACCACATCTGAGAGCATAAGCGGTTGAAACAAAGTAAGTTAGTATCCAACGGATGCCACAGAAATTGGCCTTGGTCGTGCAGAAATGCTGCTGAAGTATAATATTGGGGGTCGGTCTTCCGGCCCTGCTCCGGGTTCGCCACGCTGTCGGTGACTCGAAGAACTTTGACCCTAATCCGGTGTTTTGACAAGAATGGAGCCACGAATGGGATCTGTTGTCCCCCAAAGCGGTCTTTTTTCGCTCCTGCCCGAAAGAAAACCGCCCTGGATCGAATTCACCCTCAGCACCGGCACCCAAGTCTTGGTGGTAGCCATTTTTGTGTGGGTACGCCTGCTGCACCCTGAAGTTCTATCCACTCCCGAACATGACTATAGTGTGGTCAAGTTAGTGAGCACACCGGTTCCTGTCAATCATCAGCCGCAGCCTCTGCGGAAACCCATAGTCGTGGCTCGCGCCGAGCCTCGGCCGGACGTGCTGCATGTGCCCGCGGCTGATCCGAAGCCGAGAGTCCGAATCGAGGATGTTCCCGCACCGACGGTCAACATAGCATCCAAAAAGCTGGATCCGATGCCGCTTGCAAATAAGCCAGTCATACCCCGGCAATTGGTGAAGACCAACGTATTTTCCACTGGGAGCTCAGCCACGCAGACGATTGCCAAGGCGCCATCCCAGGTGCAGACCGGAGGATTCGGCGATCCCAACGGGGTTCCTGCGCGGGCCAATGATGGGAAGCCGGTGAACATCGCGCAGCTCGGGTCTTTTGATCTCCCTGCGGGCGGCGGCTATGGCAATGGAACCGGCGGCGCGAAGGGCGTGCGCGGGGTTGTCGCCAGTTCGGGATTTGGAAACGGTGTAACCACAGGTGACAACAGCGGCCGGGTGTCGGCCTCACGGGGAACGGTCCGCCAGGGGGGATTCGGGGATGCTGACGTTCCCGCCCCACCTACTGTCAGATCACGCCCGGCAGAGGCAGCAACCCCGAAGACAATTCCGGCGGAAATCGTTTCCAAACCAGTGCCGACTTATACCGACGAAGCGCGCAGCCTGAAGATTCAAGGAGAAGTGCTGCTCGAGGTGGTGCTCGAAGCTTCCGGGAAGCTGCGCATCGTGCGTGTAGTGCACGGATTAGGACACGGCCTGGACGATGCCGCGGTCCGAGCCGCGGAACAAATCCGATTTAAGCCGGCACTGCGGGATGGCCAACCGGCTGACTCGACAGCGGTTTTGCACATCGTTTTTCAGTTGGCATGACGTACTCCTAAAGGGTCCTTATGATGCGTATTCTGCGGTTGGGCTCGTTCTTGTTCTTCTTCTTCCTGTTCCTGCTGTTGGCTTCAGTTTTGCCAACCTTTTCGCAGGATTCCAATTCTCCTGCGCCGCCGGCGGCCCCCGATTCGGCGACCGTGAGTCAGGTCCCTGGCTCGAGTCCTCCGGCCAACCCGGCGTCATTTAACGACGTGCTCGATCGGATCGTCCAGCGCGAGCATGTGTTTCTCGCGCAGATGCGAAATATGCGGCCTATGGTAGAGACCTACCTGCAAGACCTCAAATCTGACAGCGATGGTAACTCGATCCCGACGAAGGACCAATACTTTCTCGGACGCCTCGAGATGAAGGAAGGCCCGGATGACGCATCCTTCATCGGACAGCCGGGTTTCGGCCACCGGATGCTCAACCAGCTGACCGGCGTTTACTCGATGAGGTTTCTTCCTCTCGGTTTCGCCCAGATGGTAGTCCTTGATACTGACTTTCAGAAAAAATATTACAAGTTCACTTTCGTGCGCCGCGAATTTCTGGGTGAAATTCGTTGTCTCGTTATTGACGTCGAGCCCAGGCATGGCTCAGGAACCGGACGTTTCCTGGGGAGGATGTGGGTCGAGGATCAGGATTACAACGTGGTCCGCTTCAACGGCACGTACTCTCCGCATCCGAAACTGAGCTTCTACCTGCATTTCGATAGCTGGCGGCTGAACCTGCAGCCTGGCATGTGGCTTCCTGCTTACATTTACAGCGAAGAATCTGACTTGAAGTACAGGATGGGAAAATCACTTCACTTCAAGGCTCAGACCCGGCTGTGGGGCTACGATTTGAAAGGCCTGGGGAAGAATGAGGAATTTACGCAAATCCTGGTCGACTCACCCCAGTCGGTGAAAGACCAGAGCGAAGCGGCGGCCGACGCCACTCCCGTGGTGGCGGAGCGGATGTGGGAACGTCAGGCTGAAGACAACGCCGTCGATCGATTGCAGAAGGTTGGATTAGTGGCGCCTTCGGGAGAGGTCGATAAAGTTCTTCAAACCGTCATCACAAATTTACTGGTGACAAATAATATTGACCTTCAATCCGAAGTTCGTTGCCGCATATTACTTACCGCACCTTTGGAATCATTCAATATCGGCCATACCATTGTTGTCAGCCGCGGCCTGTTGGATGTGCTGCCCGATGAGGCCTCACTCGCCATGGTCCTGGCGCACGAAGTAAGCCATATCGTGCTGGGGCATCCGTTCGACACCAAGCTCGCCTTCAACGACCGCCTGTTCTTCCCCGATGAAGAGTCCTTTCAGCGGCTGGACTTCAAACGGAGAGCAGCGGACGAGGAAGCCGCCGACACGAAAGCGGTAGAACTGCTCAAGAACTCTCCCTACAAAGACAAATTGGGCACCGCCGGACTATTTCTTAAGGCCTTGCAGCAGCGTGCGCCGGCCTTGCCAAATCTGATTCGGCCGCATCTGGGAAACGGTCTCGCAGCAGACAAAAACGTCCGGATGTCCGCGTTGCTCGCTTCCGCTCCTCAACTGGAACAACGGCGAACCGATCAGATCGCAGCGCTCCCTCTCGGCGGACGCATCAAGCTTGATCCCTGGAGCGATCACGTCGAACTGGCGAAGGCTAAGTCCGTGCCACTGATTTCGGCACGGGAGAAGATGCCGTTTGAGGTTACTCCGTTCTTTCCCTATCTGACGAGATTCTCGACGGCAGGCACGGACAGAGTCGCTCTCACCGCTCCCGACCGGAAATAGTGTGCACGGAAAGTTGGGAAGGAATCGATTTCATTTCGAGGCGAAGCGCTCGAGAGAGTTCACGCCGCCAGCAGCAAGATTTGGACGTAAAGGCTCATCGCACGCGGCGGGCATGCCGGATGGCGGCGGCTTGATGATCGCGGTGGAAACTCGGATAGCGCTTTAGTGGATAGCGCTGCCAACTTGAGAGAACACGTTGTTGGCGTTCGACCCGATAAGGCGAATTGTACCGACAACAATCACTAGAATAACTGCCAGCATGACCGCATACTCTGCGATATCCTGGCCGCCTTCGTCTTTCCACAACTGCTCTAGAAATTTTGCCACGGGCTCCGTTCTCCTTTTGCTAGACCGTACCCCATCCTCGAACATGGGAAGTGGCCACGAATTTGGGTGCCACTGACTAATATTCCCGAGGCTGGTCGTACCAAAAATCATAAACGTTCGGTCTGGACCAGCCAATAGCCCAAAAGTGCCATCTCAAGTTACTTTGGTCGCAAGCACCTAAGCCGCCTCAGGCAATGCTTTTGAATGGCAGGGATTGGTTCACCGCGAACAGGGCAAGCTCGAGACGCGTGGAGACCCCTAATTTGTCAAAAATGTTGCTCAGGTGGTGCTTTACAGTGTCCTCACTGATTTTGAAGTATTCCGCAATTTCCTTGTTGGAATACCCAGCCACCACCGCCGAGACAATCTCCAGCTCTCTGGGCGTGAGTCCGAATTTCTTTTTGTGCGCTTCATCACTTGAGGACTGCATCAGGGTGCGGAGGTACTGTACCAGGTTAGAAACGCTCTCCCTGCCCACCCAGTACTCACCGGCCATAACCGTGTGAATGCACTTGAGAAGCAACTGGGTGGCCGAGTCTTTCAACACCACGCCACGGGCGCCGAGTTGCAATGCCTCAACAATCTGGTTCTTCTCAGCGGCAGCCGTAAGCAGTATGACCCGCACCGGACTCGTACCGGGACTGCTGCTCAGATCCCGTAAGGCCTCCAATCCCGGCATCCGGGGCATTGCCAGGTCCAAAAGCAGGATGTCGGGTTTGAGGTGGCGCGCCTGCTTGACCGCTTCCGCACCATCGGAAGCCTCACCCAGCACCTTCAAGTCTGGTTCGGCCTCTAAGAGCCGGCGCAGACCATCGCGAAAAATCGGATGGTCGTCGGCTATAACGATGCGAACCTGCTGTGGCCTCTTAGAATTCATGCGTGACTTCCCCAGAACGCGGCACCGTGACCTCCACCCGTGCGCCCTGCCCGGAATTTGATTCTACCGCGAGTTTCCCGGCAATCAAATGTGCCCGTTCCTTGATAATCATAGGGCCCTTACCGATTTGTTCCATCTCCGCCTCCGTCAATCGCCCCGAAAATGGAAAGCCTTTGCCATCGTCTTCCAGGGTAAGAATCCATTGGTCACCGCTGGCGCCAAAGCGAACCAGTGCGTGGCGAGCGCTGCTGTGTTTGCGCACATTGACCAATCCTTCCTGCACGATGCGGACCAGCTCCCGGCAAACCCTCTTCGGCATGTCGAGTTCCTCGACGTCGGTGACGAACCGGGCGGAGATGCCAGTCTCCCGCCCAAAACGTTCCACAGTATCATGCAAGACGCCGATAAACTTCCGCGAATCTACGTCGATCGCCTTCATTTGCTGCATCAGCTCACGCAGCTTGAGAACTTCCTCGCGCAACAAGCCTTGAATCCGGCCCAGTTCGGCACTGACCGGGCCCGGCACGGCCGTAGCCTGGCGTCGTAGAACATCCACCTGCATCTCCACTGCAATGAGCGACTGCACCGCCCCATCATGTAACTCGCGCGCGACCCGTGCACGCTCCGCGGCCTCGGCCCTACGTCGCAATCGATGCAGCAGATACACGTTGTAAACTGCCGGCCCGACGTGGCGAACCAGGTCTTGTAGAAAGCGCAGTTCTTCCTGTTTTTTCCCCAGTCGGGACGGGTCGAATAAGAAAACCCGTCCCCGCCATTCGCCACCAAACAAGAACGAGACTGCGGCTACCGAATGGAAGGGCTCCAGTTCCGCCAAACGTTCGAGAGGTTGCCCCGTGGAAGCCTGAACTCGATTGCCGCCATCATCCAGCGCGAGCACAGACCAGCCGGAGCCCTCGCGCGATCCGTAGCTCACCTCACCCGGACAATTGTACAAATAGACCTCTGCGTCGTTCGCCGCGAAATCGAGCCAGCTCAGTTCCGAAAGCGTGCTGCGGGAACAGCGTACTTCACCGAGAAAGACCCGGTGGCTATGCACCTCTTGAGCAGCGATCAGCAACCTCGCCGCGCCATACAAGCTGAGAATCTCTCGGAAAATCTCTTGTAATGTTCCGGTTAGCCCAGTCTGAACTCGCGCCTTACCCAAGATGAGGGCCACCACTGATTTTTCCGTTCGCAACTGCTTCTGCTGCTCGGCCAGATAACCCAACAGCAATCCCATCACGAGCAAGTACACCGACAGCATGAACAAGCGCTTGGGCTCGAACTCCGCCACGTTAACCCGGAGACCAGCCAGTAGATGCCAGGGCAGCGCGCCACCCGGAGCCAGCCACACATGGCGTACGACAACACTCTCCATCCACAGCAAGACAACCTCGGCTGCGGCCGTACCCAGAGTTTCCCACACGCCCCATCGATACGCCGCGGCGGCCAGGACGAAAAAGAAGAACAGAAAGAATGGGCTTCGCGGACCCTCGGCAAAAATGGAAATAAAGGCTGGCCAGACAATATCCGCCGTATGCACGAGCAGGCGAAACGCAGGCGTGGATTGCTTCCGTCGCCGCAGCAGCGTCATCACCAAAACGCCATGCACCAGGTAAAAGCCGAGCAGGCCATAAGCAATCGGCGCATGACCCAGTTGCGTGGGATCCATGTAAATTGCCGCCAAAGCTGAGATCGCCAGAAACAATCGTGCCGTTGCGAGCCAGCGCTCGATCCGCCGCGTCTCGCTCGGATCCGCCGGGGCTCGTAGTCTCCCAAAAAATCGATAGTGAGCGGGGTGAGCGTGCAATCGAGTCAATCTCTACGCTAAGCGGATGTGTCGCATACTATTGACAGGAAAGGTTAAGGGCAAGCAAAAGTTTCCGCGACCTCTCTGGGGAAGAATCCGCCGGCTAGGTGTTCCCCTGTCCCAAATCGTTCTGCTGACGGTTACTACAGTAACCTCGGCTTCCTCCTTTCCCAGTCTAGAATCGCTTGAAAGGATTGGCTTTGTTAATACATTCCAAGCTCTGGAGCGCACTCGCCATCGCCTGCGTAGCGGCCTTGGTAGTGGCCGCGCTATTGCTACCTCAATCCTTTCTGCTAACCGCGTTCAGCGATCTGATTCAATGCGTCCTGCTGATCTCGGGCACAGTTTCGTTCATCCCTCATGTGCTGAAATCTCAGGGAAGAATGCGTTTGTTCTGGGCGCTCATGACCGCGGGCATTGCCTTCTGGCTTTTCTACCAGTTACTGTGGACTTACTTCGAGGTGGTGCTGCGTCAGGATGTGCCTAACGTTTTCGCGGGAGATATCGTCCTGTTCCTGCATATTGTTCCATGGATGGCAGCTCTGGCCCTTCGCCCGCATGTGCCCCAGGATGAATATGCGGCTCGGCTGGGACGGCTTGATTTCGTCCTGTTGACCCTGTGGTGGATTTATCTTTACATCTTGATTGTGATCCCTTGGCAATACGTGGTCACCAATGAACTGGCCTATGGCTGGAACCTGAATGCAGTTTACCTGTTTGAGAAGTTGGCTTTTCTCATTGCGCTGAGCGGCGCCTGGCTCAGGAGCAAAAGCCGGTGGAGAACCTTCTACGGCCACCTTTTCGGCGCCAGTCTTACCTATGCCGCCGGCTCCTATGTAGCCAACTGGGCCCTTACCCGGAACGCGTATTACAGCGGCAGCCTCTACGATATTCCTCTCGTCGCCTCGATGGCCTGGATCACTTTGATTGGGCTCTGGACTCGCGGCTACGAACCGGACCCGGCATCCAAAACAGCCTCCACCGCCTACGGCGTATGGGTACCGAGGCTGGGAATGATCGCGGTTTTCTCCCTGCCACTTTTCGCCGCATGGACTCTGTCGGATGCCGCGATCCCGGTGCGCATACGCTGGTTCCGCCTGGGGTTGACCCTGGGAGCTGCTCTGGTGATGGGCATCATCGTGTTCGTACGCCAGCATTTTCTCGATCGCGAGCTGGTTCGCCTGTTGAACCATTCGCGGGAGTCGGTTGAGAATCTGAAGCATCTGCAGGAGCAGATTGTGGAATCAGAAAAGTTGGCATCGATCGGACAACTTGTCGGCGGCGCGGCACATGAATTGAATAACCCCATTACGGCCATGCTGGGATACTCCGATCTGTTGGTCGGCACCACCCTAAACCCCGACCAGCGGGCACTTGCGGCAAAAATAGGACAGCATGTAAGGCGGACCAAGTCTCTGGTCAGCAGCCTGCTTAGCTTTGCCAAGCAAACCCCTCGCATCAAGACCCAGGTCAATTTGAACACCCTGGTGCGTACCGCCCTGAAACTTTCTCAACCTCAATTGCAGCCTCTGCAAATTGAGGTTCGCGCAGAGCTAGAGCCAGGACTGCCGGCGGTTGCGGGAGATTCGAACCAGCTCCTTCAAGTGTGTCTGCAAATCATCAGCGATTCATTACTCAGGATTGGTGAACAGGCTGGCGGTGCTCTGATGGTCACAACCGAGCGCCAGGGAGACATGGTCATTTTCCAGGTCTCGGAGGACAAGCATCCGTCGCGCCAGAGCGAGGCGGCACAATCTTCCGAATCGGATTGGGCAGAACACGGCACCGGGCAAGGCCTCAGCGCCTGTCACGGTATCGTGCAGGAACACCATGGGCGAATCCTTTGCGAGAACCGCAAAGACCGACCCAAAACGGTTCGCGTGGAGCTGCCGTGCCATGGCTCTACCGCGAGCGGGACTACAGCATCTGCGATTCCATCGCTGGCTGAATCTCGACCGTTCGCTTGAGCTGGCCGCAAGCCGCATAGATATCCCGGCCGCGTGGACGCCTTACAAAGGCAGGAATACCGGCTTTTCTCAGAATCTTCTGGAATGTTAGGACGCGTTCGTCGGCAGGCGTAGCGAAGCCGATACCAGGGCCAGGGTTGAGCGCGATCAGATTCAGTTTGGCTCGGATTCCCCGCAGCAACTCGACTACCTCGGTCGCATGCTCAGCCCCGTCGTTCACCTCGCGTAGAAGCACGTACTCAAACGTGATCCGCTCCCGAGGCCGTAGAGGGAAGTCGCGGGCTGCGGCCAGTAATTTTTCCAGATTCCATTTCCGGTTAAGCGGCATGAGTCGCGAGCGCAGCTCATCATTCGAGGCATTGAGCGAAATGGCCAGTTTGGGCCGCGTCGGTTCAAGACCGAAGTCATGGATGCGAGGCACGATGCCGGCGGTGGATACCGTCATCCGTGGCTCGGCGATGCCCACATATTTCACCAGCAGACGCACCGCTTTCATGAAATTGTCATAGTTGAGGAACGGCTCCCCCATGCCCATGAAAACCAGGTTTATGCGATCCTCTGGCGGCGATACTTTCTGGTCCTTCAGGACGGCACAAACTTGAGCCACAATCTCGCCTGCGGTCAAATTGCGCTCGATGCCGAGCAGCGCGGTGAGGCAGAACTGGCAATCCACGGCGCACCCCACTTGGCTGGAGACGCAGATCGTTGCCCGGTCCCAATTGCGAGCTCGATTCCCCTCGGCGGAATCTCCCGCCTCGCTGCCATCCCCGGCCTCTCCCCCGTCGCCTTCGGGCATCCACACGGTTTCCACGCTCTGACCGTCGGCAAATGCGATGAGATAACGCACCGTCCCATCTTCGGACACAAACTTGTTTTCAATCCGAGGCCAGCCCACCGAGACCCCCTGGCCCTCTAAATCTTGGCGGAATTGTTGTGGAAGTGTGGAAATCTGTTCGGCTGACTCCACCTTCTGCCGATACACCGCGTCCAAAATCTGCTGTGCGCGATAGGCCGGCTCGCCGGCTTGTTCGACGAAGGCAGCGATCTCGTCGTGTTCGAGACCAAGCAGGGATGTATGCGATCGTCCAGTCACCATTTCTCTCCTACAGCTCTCTCGACAGCCGGGCCAGCTCACCTGGAAGAACCGACTGGAACCTGCTGATTCTAAACAACTAACTATTGTCGCACAGGCGGAGGCGCTATGTCAGAATAATAAGGTCTCAGTTAGTTATAGGAATTCGCCTTGCTCTCGGAAATTATATGGTCCAGGAAGTTCGCAATATTCGCCGCCAAGTCTTGCCTCATGGCCTGATCGTCATCACCGAGCAGATGCAACACATCCGCAGCGCCTCCATCGGAATATGGTTGGAGACGGGTTCCCGCGATGAAGATGCGCACTGGAATGGCATCTCGCATTTCATCGAGCATATGGTCTTCAAGGGGACCAAACATCGCACGGCCGAACAGATTGCCCGGCAAGTGGATTCCATCGGCGGCAACATGGATGCCTTCACTGCCAAGGAATGCATCTGTTTCAACGTCAAAGTGCTCGACGAACATGTTCCCATCGCCCTTGAGATTCTGAGCGATCTGGTTCTCCATCCAGTGTTCGATTCCCAGGACATAACTCGCGAACGTGGAGTAATCCTCGAAGAGATCAAGATGGATCAGGACAATCCCGACTACCTGGTCCACGAAATATTTACCCAGAACTTCTGGAAAGACCATCCCTTGGGCAGGCCCATACTCGGAACCAAGGAGACGGTGAAACGCTTCGAGCGGCAACCTGTGCTTGACGCCTATGGGCATCATTTCTCTCCCGGAAACATCATCGTGTCGGCGGCGGGAAATCTCGATCATGACCGCTTTGTGGATCTCGTGATCCAACACTTCGAGCACATGAAGCCGGTCAAGAACGGATTACACTCCGCCGTTCCGAAGGTTGTGCCTCGCATCGTCCTGCGCAATAAGAAGGCGCTGGAGCAGGTGCAGCTCTGTATAGGGGTTCCTTCCTATGCCATCGCTCACGAGAAGCGGCATGCCTCCTACATACTGAACACACTGCTGGGAGGAGGAATGAGTTCGCGTCTGTTCCAGAATATTCGGGAGCGGCAGGGATTGGCCTATTCCATCTACAGTGATCTGAACCCCTACCGTGACACCGGATGCCTTGCGGTCTACGCCGGAACGTCGCGGGAGTCGGCAGCCAAGGTGGTCCGATCCGTGGTCAGCGAATTCCGCAAGTTGAAGGCTGAACCCGTACCCGAAGAGGAATTGCGCCGCTCGAAAGATCAGCTCAAGGGCAGCCTGATGCTCTCTCTCGAATCAAGCACCGCCCGCATGTCGAACCTGGCGCGCCAGGAAATGTATTTCGACCGCTTTTACGATCTCGATGAACTCATTGAGAGAATCGAAGCCGTCACCACCGAAGATCTGCAAAGCTTGGCCAATGAATTCTTCCACACGGAACTGATCGCCGTGACCGCCCTGGGCAATCTCAGTGGGCTAAAGATTTCACGCGATCAGCTTGCCTGCTGAAAAGGA
>QIAN01000149.1 GCA_003225005.1 Acidobacteriota bacterium
AGAAAACCTTCGCAAATCCAGGTTGTTTCTCCGCCAGCGCAAATACGGCTTCATCCACGACCTGCAGGCCCAGCGCCGCGCTGACACCCTGTCCTTTCGCGTTCGTCACGCGGAAGCGGATGCGTGCCTCGTCCCCTGGTTTGTACACCGTGGCATTCGCCGTAGCCTCGATCCTTAGTTCATCTGCCGGCTGCACAAATACCAGCCGGTGATCCCCCACTGGGCGCGCATCACGGCCGAACAGGTAGGCGTTGAAGTCCACCGTTCCCGCCAATTCCGGCGTGGCCGCCAGCGTCAGTTCCGCCTGGCCGTTTTCAATGTCCAGGTCGCGCGTCAAAATCGTCTGCCCTTCCTTGACGATGTCAACGTAAGCGGTGCCTCGCTTCAGTGTCGAGAAAACTTTCATTCGAATGGCATCTCCCGCTCGGTAAACCGCGCGTTCCGTGCGCAGCAGGATTTGGTCCTGCCCTCCTCGCGTTTGCAGCGGCACGCTGCTCGACGCGCGATTTCCTTCCCTATCCGTTGCTTCCACCGTGAGAGTTTGCGTTCCCGCACCCGCTTTGATTCGAATCACTGCCACTCCGCCGTCGTCCGTCGCCGCGCGTTGGTCGGCGTTGTCCCCGGCTTGAATCGTCAACTCCGTTCGCGCCGGTGTTCCATCCGGATACGAAGTGAGCAGAAAGACCTGGTTCTCCAAACCAGGGATGAGCGTGCCACCTTCCGGAACCGCGGTGACCAGCAGCGGCGTTTCGCTAACGGTGATTGGTTCTCCGCGGCTCTCTGCATGCCCCGCGGAGTCTTTCACTGTGACCTCGATGAGCACCCGCGCTGCTCCCTGGCTCAGCGGCCGTCCCGCAAAGTACCCAGGCAGCTTCAGGTCGAATTCATAACTTCCGTCGCGATCGGTCTTCCCCTGCACGGACCCAACTTCAAATACCGCCACGTCCATGCTGGAAGCCTTTACGCTGATTTCTGCTCCATCCACCGGCTTCCCAAAAAAGTAATTCGCTCGCACCGTGCCCTTCACATGATCGCCTGGCCGGTAGCCCCGCTTCGTTTTCTCCCCGTTTCCCGCGAACTCCACCGCCACCTTGAATTTCGGCAGAACGTATCGCTCGACGTTCAGTGCGATCTCCGCCATGTTTGGCGGCGCAGCTTCGGCTTCGCCCAGCAACGCGCGCAGGTGGTAAGTGCCCAGGTTCACTTCATCGGCCAGCGTGAATTCTGCCGAAGCAATTCCAAACTTGTCGGTCTCCGTCGCTTTCTTGAACACCTTGTTGCCGCGCGGATCCTCCACCTCAAACGTCAGCTTCCGATTGGCAGCCGCTTCGTGATTGGCGCGGTCCAGCGCCAGCGCCCGCACGTGTATGGTCTGGCTTGGCTGATAGATGGGTTTTTCCGTCGTGAGCAGGATGGAAACCTTGTCTTCTAGCCGCACCGCTTGCGTGAATTCCGTCGAGCCGATCGGCGTGTCCACCACGTACCGCAATTGCTGGCTTCCTGCTACACCGGCGGGAAAGCGGAACTGCGCTTCCGTCGTTCCCCGACGGTTCAGCCGCCCCGTGTAAAGAGCGCGAGGCTTCTGCTCGCCAACCGCAAGTTCAATGCGCACTGTCCCGGCTCCGGCAATCGCTTCGTTCTTGGAATCCGTCACGATCACCCGTACCGCTGCCGGACCGCCGCTCAAATACGACTGCTGCCCCAGGATGTGCACGACGGGCGTGCGCAAGATCTGTGAGATCGATTCCGTGCCCTCAAGTGCGGGCTTTTGATCGACGTATACGTACCTGTATCGCACGCGGTGCCACACCAGGTCATCGACTCCCAGCGCCTTGTCCAACCGGATGTCCTCCTGCCAGCGCCCGTATCCTTCGCGTATGGCCACTTGCGTTTCCGCGTGCCCCAGAACGTTGTCTTCCGGGTCTAAAACTTCCACTGTGAGCTTTCCGTCGCCCGAGTGAACAGCGTGATAAGGAATGGTTACGTGCAGAACTCCGCGCGTGTAGGTGACCACGGCTATATTCCCGTTGGCCGTTTGGAATGGTTCCAACAGTACTACTGCGATGCCCGCCGCGAGTAAAGCCACGATCAGGCACAGCCAAAAACTGCTTGGGCGCACGTCTACAATCGGAGCTTTCATGACCCGTCTCCTTCACATTTGTTTTCGTCGGCGCCCCTGCGGCTCTCTCACGCTCCTATCTAGAACGTTTCGTTCGCCGTTTCTTGCGGCCTTTATCTGCTATCGGATAGATTTTCTCCTCGCTCGCAGACAACGTCGCATGGGGAATTGGACACCAGTAGTGGCTAGGAGTGCCCATCGACTGTGGGGACTACAGCAGAGGCAATCCTGGAGACCGTCGCGGGTCGGGATGGAACGAAACCATTGGTCGGCTAAAACGGGGATCTCTGAAGTTGGTACTTATTGGAGGCCACTGCGGAGCTGCGGCGGCGGGTTGCCCAAAAACCCTCTCGCCCCCGCTGCGCGCAAATATCTAATTCTATCGGGGTGGAGACTTGCGGATATCGCTGCCCACAAGCAGATGTTTGCGGGACAAAAGGCGCGCTTCCGGCCATGCGACGGTTCATTGAATCTTACGATTTCGCCGAATTTGTTGAATTCTCTGTTCCCTCGGACGCCAGCGTAGCCCGGGGCCGCGATGTATCGGCGTCTGGCTCGCTCAATTCGGAAGCAAGTTGCAGAAGCCGCGCCAGATTGATCTTCTCGGCTAGCTTGAAATCGTGTTCAGTGCTGCCCTCAAGTACTTTCTGGATTCGAGGATACAGCGCGGGGTCGATTGCAAAGTGCTCGCGCGAAACTACCGCTGCCAGGGTGCCGAGGAGATTGCTATAGGCATAAACCTTGTCACCCTCCAGATGCGCACGCGCCTGAGTCAAGGCGTCGACCGTCCGGTCCATGCGATGCAAGGCAATGAATATGAAATAAGAAGTGTCGGCGTAGGTTGAGCTCTTGTGCAGATGGCTCAATAAGTAGCGCTCAAGATTGTCTTTGCCTGCGCCTTGGAGTGAATTTCGCAACTTAATCAGCCTCACCAGGTTCGGTGAATCGACAGGTTTTGCTTGAGCCTTGTCCCACAAAAGCGACGGCACGTTCCCAACCGTAGTCCAGCCAAGATTTGGCTCGCTCTGCAACCCCACATTGAGGCTGCCTAGCCCGCCCCTGATCCTGCCATTAGCTGCGTATGCGCGCTTTTCTTCACTAAGAATTAGATCGACTTCCTCCTGTGCTCCGCCATGATTCCACTCCAGCGGGAGCTTCCGCGCTTCGTCCAATTCACGTCTCTTTGCCGGGCGAAGGTCAGACAATTTTTTTAGACTCGAGACAAGACGTCGCGACAAAAAGAGCCTAGGCTGGATCGGCTGATCTGTCCGAATCACAATTCCCTTGAGTTTGTACTCATCGCCGAATTGATCTGTAATCCCAAAAGTCACGCGGAGCCTATTTTCCATCCCGTCGCGAGAGGCAGCGCCACCATCTTGGCGTGCGTGAGATCAAGGAATTGGTTATGAGAACGGCCAGTCGTCTCGAACAGGCAGAGCAGGCGCTGGACGGTTGCTTCATGAAAGTACAGCGCACTGGCAACGCGCCATATTTGATTATTGGAATGATTCCAATCTTCTTTGACGATTTCTTAGTTGACCTCAAGGACCTAAATCTTCGTGACGTCATATCGAGTTTCAGTCGCACAGCTGTTCGCAATTACAATCAGGTATCGTACACATTCGACGGTCTTCAGAGACGAGACGATCAATTTGAGTACACTGTGAGGTTCGGGCACAATGGTTTGCTCAGGTCCAGTTTTCAATTACCTTTGATCCCGCCGCGTCAGGGGGAGGAGAATCAGGACGTCCTTGGTCTGACGGCGGTAGACCTCTTGCTCCGAAACTTCGTTATAAAGGCGACCGCAGTTTACGAAGCCGCGGGCGTCAGTGGTCCGTATCTCCTTGGCATGATGCTGCGGACTCACGGACCACTACGTGCAGCATACAATGACCCTACTGGGTTCGGCGCGGTGTACACTGCACCGATTGCGCCTGGAGACTACCGCTTTCCTTATGTGTAGCTCGACAATCTATCCGAGATTGACCGAGCGATCAGACCACTCTGCGACCAGAGTCACCAAATGTTTGGTCAAGAAGGATCGCCGAGTTTCAATGCCGAAGGGGCATGGATCGCGGGCTAGCCCTAAACGCACACATAAAGAATGCGCCCGTAGCTCAGCTGGATAGAGCATCTGCCTTCTAACGAAGAAGGCAGAATTTCTAAATGCTTTGTTCCGGCAATTGAAGGAGCCAGCAGCTCGGTAAGAACGGTGCCATATGCCAGATCAGCCGATTAACACGGAATCGAATCCGCAAGTGAGCTCTTCTGGTTCTCCCCGAACGCTTGAGCTCCCTGATTCGAGTGTTGTCGTTGACGAGGAGTTCGCGGCAATCTGGCGGACTGCCGAAGTGATTGGAGCGTTGTCCACGGATGACTACCGCTGGAGTTTCACTTCGATCTTGCTCGCCCTTCTTTACAGCGAACAGGTTATCTCGCAGTGGTTTCTGAGCTATGCTCAAGGTGCGAACATCCATCTCACCGAGATTTCGAACAAGCGCGGGTTCGTTCCCGGCAAGCTTCCACAGATGCGGGAGGAATTCGCGAAGGGCGGAAGTTTTCTTAAGAAAAGCGCGTTTACAAGCTCTACACTCAATTTATTTCGGGGAGCAGTCGATCTGCTCAAATCATCGGCAGTGACAACGCCGAGTCCCATGGGTGCACGCCACTTAATGGGAGCTTTTGTCTATCGCCTACCGAGTGGCCACCTCGATGACTTACAGAAATGGGGCTTTGGTCCTGCGGATTGGTCGGAGAAGTTCGTGCAGTATGTGGCTTTGAGGAATCCGCAAGAATTGTTCTGGACCTCTCTCCATCAGCAGCTGTACGGAGGTCCGGCTCCAGTCAGCTCTAGCGATGCTGCTCCTCCGGTCAAAGAAGAGACATCTCGAGCAGTAGCACCCGATGGGCAAGCGGATTTGTCGGAATCGGAAGCACCGGGTGCGGTGTCGCAGCGCGTCATCCCGCCCAGCTTTGTGCCGCTCCGGGCCGATTTCACCGGCGATAACATTCCGCTCGATCCGTCTAAGAACGATCACCTCGATTTCAAGCGTGACGTACGGGCTTTTGCTTCCGTGATTGCTTCCGAGGATCTGACTCCGCCCATGTCGATTGGCATTTTCGGAGACTGGGGCAGCGGAAAAAGTTTTTTCATGCGGCAGCTCGAGCAGAAGATTAAATCTCTGACGGGCACAGACCCGGCGTACTGTTCTCATGTTGTTACTGTGTGGTTCAACGCCTGGCACTATGTTGACCAAAACCTTTGGGCCACCTTGGTTACGGAGATCTTCGACAAACTCTTTGCATATATCAGAGCAGATAAACAAGGAGATGCGGAGGCCCGGCTCAAGACCATTGAAGAAGAACTGTCCAAGGAGCAAGGGCTACACACGGAGGCGAAAGCTGACCTTGTCAAAGCTGAAACGGATCGTAAAACGGCGGAGACTGAACTCAAGAATCTGCGACATATTCGCAAAGAGAAAGAGAATACGCTGAGCGTCCAGCTCAACGATGTTGCTCAGCTGGTGATCGGAAGTCCGGAGGTGAAGGCGAAGCTTGACGATATAGAACGGGACCTGGGATTGCCCGTTCTCGATTCTTCCTACGGTGCGTTTGAAGCGCAGGTGAAACAGATGCAGTCGCTCGGAACCCGCGCTCTAGCCATCGTTGTTGGAGCCTTTCGCGAACCCGGGTGGATTCGCCGCATTGGGCTGTTGTTAGTTGTTTTTGGGTTGCCGTGCTTGGTGGCGTTTCTGGTGGGCAAATACGCACCTCCGGTCTTACACACCGCGGCTCAGGTGATCGCTGGCGGTGTGACACTGTTAGTTTCTGCGACGGTCTGGATGAGGTCGGTCTATGTGGCGGGCTCGGCCGTAGTCAGCAAAGCCGAGTCAACTCTCACCCAACTGAAGGCGATTCGAGACCGCCGCGCAGCTCAACAAGAAGCGGAAAGCATGGGAGAAATCGAAGTGTTGCGCGAGCGCGAAGATGCCACTCGTCAGAAACTGAAAGACGCGGAAGCAAAGATTCAGGAGCTCAAAATCGAGGCGCAGGAACTACAGCCAGGAAGACGGTTACAACGGTTCATTGAGCAACGATTCGAAGCAGGGGACTATCGACAACACCTCGGACTCGTCAGTCTGATCCGTCGTGATTTTGAAACCCTGAGCCGTCTGCTGCGGGAGCGCAAAGATCTGCCCGTTGACCGGATTGTTCTCTTCATCGACGACCTGGACCGTTGTCCGCCTGAGCGGGTATGCGAAGTACTGGAAGCTATTCACCTGATCCTCGCCTTTGAACTCTTCGTTGTCGTGGTTGGAGTCGACGTCCGCTGGGTAGCTAAGTCACTGCAGAACCGCTATTCCGGACTGCTGACAGGTGGAATTTCAAGTGCAGGGCCGGTCAGAGAAGATCTCGCTTCGCCCGAAGACTACCTCGAAAAAATCTTCCAAGTACCGTTTTGGATTAATCCTTTGCAGGCGGTAGGTTCTCGTGCCCTTGTGGCCGCGATGCTTGCAAAATACCCAGCGAGGACCGGCGGCACGCTGGGCAAAGGCACGGACGCGAAACCCGCCAGCAGCACTCCTTCCGGCGACACAACAAGTGAGGTTTCTTCGCCTGCCGCGCAAGCAACTTCTCCTTCGCCAGGGGCGCCTGATTCTGGAGTTCCGGCGCAGGAGGTCGGAGGGTCGGACACGCCAGAAGCTCAGTATCACAAAGGAGACGCTTCCCCACGCGACGATGACGGAAAATCCGCACCCATTACGTTGACCAGCGGGGAGCAGAAATTCATTTTGGAGCTCTCGCAGTTCGGAGGAACGTCACCGAGACGATTGAAGCGATTCATTAATCTGTACCGCGTGATCAAATCGACTCTGTCCGAGAGCGAGGTAGACGCCTTTTTGAACAGTTCTGGAGAAGATGGGGATTACAAGCTTGTACTGGTCCTGCTTGCAGTGCTTACCGGCTCTCCTTCGCTCAGCAGCGAAATTCTCCGCAAACTTCAGCATTCCGGGTCAGCCCTAAAAGCGGTATTGGAGGAGTTTAATAAGGATACTCGGGAAGAGCATCGGTCCTGCCTGGGAGCTTTCGCGCACCTTCAGTCGAGATATGAAGATTCGCGGTCGAGTGCGACCTTGCGTCAATGGGCAGCGGTTGTGGCCCGTTACAGTTTTCGTCCGTAGCCAGGAAGTATGACTCCCTCCGCAACCGGCGGGGCTACGTGGAGAGTGAGAGCTGTCGGGGCGGACAGGTCGCCTTGTACGGGTTAAGGGACGTGGCGGGTGCTGGTACTAGTAACGACAAAACTGATCCTGCCTTTTCAAACATAGCAGCGCGTGGATGTAGGCAACCCCGTTGGAATTCGGTTATCCTTCCGCCGTGGACCCGATCATCAAAGGCGCGATACCGGTTCTTCCTGCTGCCGACACCAGGGAATCCCTGAATTGGTGGACGGAGATCTGTGGCTTCAAGGAAACGTTTCGCGATACCACGCCACCGAACTACGCAGGAATCAACCGCGGCGAGGCCTACCTGCACATAGCCGGTATGAGCGACAAAGAGTTGGCGCGCAAGGTCGGAGACCAGACCATGGTGCGAATCGCCGTTCAAGGTATTGAGTCGATGTATGCCGAATACCAGAAACGCGGGGGAAAAGTGCACCTGAATGGTCCACTGCAAACCAAGCCCCGGGGCACGAAAGAGTTCGGCGCGATTGACCCCAATTGTGTGTGCGTGACGTTTCAGGAATGAATCCTATCCAGGTTAGTCGTCCTAGCTTCCCTAACCAGGCCGGATTAGTTCTTGGGTGCGTAGAGACGCACTTTCCCATCCACTACGACCGCAACATAGCCTTCCGTCTTCCAAGAACTGCATTACTTTCTTGCCGTCCCTCGCCATCGTAGTAAATCCACCATTCAGGAGCGTGATACAACCAAGGCGGAAAACAGAGGAAAACGCTTCGAATCACCTTCGGAAATGGAATCGTCAAAAATAACGGGTTCCGCACTCTTTGGAACGCAAAGTCCAAACGGTTCAAAGGCTTCACGCAACATTGCGGCGTATTTCTTGCGGTCGTATCCGAACCATCCCTCCCACAGAGCGTAGGCCCGAACGCGATCATCGGAACGGCGGATTCGCTGTCAGTGATGACGTATTCGACGGTTTGTCCGGGCCGCAGTTTTACGCGCTACCGAAGAGTTGCTGGGCGGCAATGGCCGTGACATCTGCTTTTTCGTAGTCGCGGGGCTCCCGCGTAATGCGCTTGCTGACGACAAGTTCTCGGATGTCCACTTCGCCATTCGCCAGACGTCTTCGTAGTTAGCACACAGCCCGCGCGTGATATCTTGAAGACGGAAGTGCTCCAAACCGTCGGCGGCGGAAAGACCGTCTATCAGAAGAATTGAATCGTATCCAGTTCGCCCAGAAATTCTTTGTCCTTCAGCTTGTAAAAATACAAGCGGACGCGACGGCCTTTCCAATTGGAGCACGCTGGAGGTTCCGCCGAGTCCTGCTTGGCCGTCGTGACTACCTGCAATGTTGCAGAGTCCGCGAAACGGAATTTCATCGCTGTCTTGTTGACCGACAGCGTCACTTTTCCCGGACCGTTTCCGCAATCGGCTGAGGCGACATTTCCTTCCACGGCAAACTCCGTCCCTTTGGGGCGATCTACACCGGCCGCGGATGCGGGCGCAACCGTCTTCGTACTCTCTGATGAGCCTTGTGCGTCGTTCCCGGCGGGTACGCCTGCAGGTTTCCCCAGCGTCACCACAGCGATACTTTCCTGATGTTTTGCTCGCTCAGCGATCGCCGCGGCCCCGCGGTCGTATTCCTCACGGCTGGCAATTGCCGTGAAGAGTTGCTGGACGTTCTCACGTTCCGCGGGCGTCCTGGCGACTTCCTGAATCCTCCCCGCAAGTACTCTTGCGCCAGCGACCTTTCCGGCGTTCAGCAGCACAAAACCGTAGCTGGTGGCAACAGAGACATTGCCGGGCTCCAATTCAATCGCCTTGCGCCCGTCGGCGAGAGCCTTTTCGCGCGTTTCAGGATGCATGGAGTAGATCGAAGAAAGTGCCGCATAAGCAGGTGCGAATTGCGGATTCATCGCCACGGTCTTTTCGAGTAAAGCGATTAGCTTGGAGGATTGTTCTTCCGTGGGAAATCCGTGCCGCAATTCTGCTTCGGCCGCAAAATAGTAGGGGAAAAAGCTAGTGGAATGCAATTCGATGGCGCGGGAGAACGCCGCTTCCGCCGCGTCGAAATTCTGCTGGGAGTAGGCGAGTAAACCTTGAGCCTCATGGGCGAGCGGAAGATTAGGGTCGGCCTGGAGAGCTTCGTTCAACGCGGCCTGGGCTTCGTTCGGCCGCTGTGTGTGTACGTAAAAAAGCGCCCGTTCGGCGTCCACTTCCGCGGGAGAGAGGACCTGGCTCGAGTAGCTTTTCGGGTCCCCGTGTATCGTTGTGTTCACCCTGCCAACGTGAAAAGTTTGCTGGCGTGCGTACGCCTCCATCGCCTTCGAAAAGTTCGTCAACTCGCCAAAAGTTTTCTGGGCCGCCGCAAGCTGATCTCCGCTGGCATCCCACGTGGATAGAAAGTTGAACAGCAATTGACGTTTGCGCGCTTCGGGGTCAAGAAGCAGATAATGCACGATGGCCCAGGACTCCGCGTAGAACATCGAAGCGCGGTTTTGTTCGTTGTAGTAGTGGGACTGCGCGTCGGCCATAAGCAGCGATTCAATGGGGATCAGGCGCTCTTGCTGAAGAACCTGGAGGTGGTACAGAGAGACATGGCCGATTTCCACGTCTTTCTCATGAATCGTGGAGTTCCCGAAAAATTCGGCCAAGCCTTCGCCCAACCACACCGGCAAGCCCCGAAAATTCAGGTTCATGATGGCATGCGTGTATTCGTGATAAACGATCTCATACGGATTGTTGCTCTCGATGTTTGTCCGGACAACAACGAAATGCTCCTCTTCTCCCGGCGCGTAGATTCCCGCGGGATGGATGCGGCCCTTCACTTCCCAATAACCCGGCAGCAGTGTTTTAAGCGAGTCTTCATTCTTCACGGCGAAAATAGTCAGCGGCTTGCCAAGGTCCACGCGCAATTTCGGGAACGACCTATGAAAGACCTCCCGGAACTGCTCGAACTGGTCGGCGATTTTCCGGGCTTCTTTCTCGCCGGCATTGCTGATGACGGTAAAATTCGGGGAGTGCACTTCGATCCAAGCGTCTTTCGAAGCTGCGGTAGCGTGCCAACTCCCAACAGTCAGGAATGCAAGTAGCAACGGAACGAACCTGTAGAAGCGCGGGCGGCGCACGATGACGACACTGTACACGTCCGCCCAGCAGAGTCAAGACTGGGGAACGACGCAAAGCGAAGCTAGAAGGGCTTGTGCGCGCGAGCGATGTTTGCGGCTACACTGGCGTCGACCTACGGCGGAGTTTCCTGAATCGCCTGACTTAAGACTCCCTCAGTAATATTTCACATCAACAGTTTCATACATCTTTGCCGTTGCAGGATGGGCTTTCTCGTACGCGTCGATGGAGTCAGCGTGGAGCAGGGAAGTGCCGGTCGAAATGTGGCTGGTCCTCTCGCCGCAATGCGCGCCGGAACTTTTTCCAGCGTTCTGCGGCTTGTTGAATTAATCGGACGAAAGTAGGGACGGTTCTGCCCATGATGCACCTCGATCTTTCCGTTCAAGCCGGAAGCACCGGAGTACTTTTCTCGCGGCTAAAGGAAAGCTTGTTGTCAGCAGTGGATTCCACCTTCACGACGTAATCGGCCTGGTTGCGAAGTCGCTGAAAAAAATCTTGTCGATTGATCTTGAACGATGTGGTAATCGGATCCATTTGTTCCGAGGATATTTCCGCAAATGCAGCTAAAGGGAAACGCAAGGTCGTTAGAAGTATTCTTAAGCGGAACGCAAGGGCCGTCGCTCCAGTGACGATGCGACTTATGTGACGTAGGGGCGAAGAAGGGCCCGATGACACGGTTCTTGTCAAAGAAGAAGGACACATAAATTGTGGTAGTTTGAATTCGACGTTGCGGACGCGAACAGCAAGACCTTCACCGTTCTACGCGGATTTGACAAGGTCACTCCAACTTCTTCGTGATTCTGCATATAATCGCGGTATGAGCCGAAAGAGTCTCGTGATCGTTGGTGTTTTAGCCAGTCTGTCATTGCGCCTCTTTGCGGACGATGCCACCGTCAATCGACGAAAAGCTGAAACGATCGTGAAAGCAGACAAGCTGTTCGGGCATCGCTATGCAGTAGGAAATGGAAAGCCGCTGCGCTATGACAAGCAGACCGAGACGGGACCGCCGGACGGGGTTATCTACGGGCACGGCTCGAGTTATGTAGTTGAGTTGATCTTCGCGTCAGACGAGACAGTTGCAAGAGTGGAATTACTGCCCGAGACCCTATTGCATAGCGACAATTGGAGCGACGTGCCGAACTCTGTTGAACTCTCCGGTACAGAGATGCAATGGCTTGTTGTCTCCGCCAACGTACTGCGACCGCTCGGCAAGGCGGTCGATATCACGGCAGCGCCGCTAGGCTGCTTCCAATCTGGGCCAAATCTATATTGCGCCGACAAATACGAGCTTGCATCCGTCAGCCACTACCATCTGGAACGACAAAACGAGAAGAACGCAATGCAAGCGGCGCTGAGAGAGATCTCAATCTGGTACAGGCAAGCCGTCAACGGCATTGTAGAAAACGTGAGAGTCGAGGGGAGCCAAAGGCAGATCAAAGTGGCCGGGCAGTGGTATCACGGTAAGAAACCGGGCGTGGAGATATTTGATACGGCGCAACTAGGCTCTACGGTGAGACTCGTCGCATTCGGTTGCACTGCTAACGAAAAGGCCTGTATTGCAGATCCAGAGCAATCGAGGTCCACTGCAACACAGCAGTGAGTCGCGATCCGGCAGCGTAGCTGTTGCCATCGGACGTTTACACTCAAAACCCGCTGCTACCGAGCCTTGGGAGTTTTACGATCTCGGGCACGGCTACTGCACGTATGATTTCTTCGATCAATGTCCTCACCGCATGGCGTGCGCGAAGTGCTCGTTTTATCTGCCAAAGGAATCGACGAAGGCCCAGCTTTTCGAAGCCAAAGCCAACCTGCTGCGGTTGCGCCAGGATATTCCCCTGGCCGATGCGGAACTCACTGCCGTGGAAGATGGACTTACTGCGTATGAACAGTTGCTGGTGAAGCTGGCCGACGTACCGACCCCAGGGGGACCTACGCCGCGGCAACTCACGGCCGCACGTTTGGTGCAACTGGAAGAAATGCGGGGTGCGAAGACGCCGAGTATGGAACTTGGGGGATCAACCATGGAGTGATCGCGCACTTCAGTTTATCTGCGATCCGGGTCCTTCTCATTCATAACGCAGCGCCACCATGGGATCGACACGCGAAGCCCGCCGTGCCGGAACGTAGCTAAAGGCTGTTGCAAAACAGAGAGCCTAACCCCTTGATTGACGCGGGCAGCTGACGAAACGGCGTGGCAGATCTGCTGGTTCGCTTATCTTTGCGCGCAAATTTCTCCGAAAAAGTGCGGTGATTTCGCCTTTTCTCTTGACAATGTATATATTACTCGATATAATCGAGTACGTTATGATCAGCTCTACCTCCCACCAATCCTGGCTCTTCTATTCCCCTTTGGCCAAGCAAGCGGTACTGCTGAAGGATGATTTGCTCGATCCCGTCGATCAACTCTTGGAGGATCCCGCTTTGGTTGATTTGGTCCAGCAATGTCTGGCGGCACGTTCCCCCGCCTCAGCGCGCACCGGGCGGCCCGGCATCCCTCCCGATCGCGTGCTGCGCTGTTGTGTCATGAAGCACCTGAAGGGCTGGAGCTTCCGCGATCTG
>QIAN01000150.1 GCA_003225005.1 Acidobacteriota bacterium
GGTTTCAGTTGTTCAGCGTCGAAATGTGCTCCTTTCTTCCAGACTATCAAAGTGATCGCCGCAATCTTCCGCGCCAAGGTGAGGCGAGCCATCGAAGGCCTCATGCCTTTGGTGAGCAAGGCCTCGTAGAAATCGTGGAAGGGTCCAGCACCGCTGCTGGCCTTTGTGGCTGCACCTTTGAAGATGGCTTTCAGATCATGATTGTGATTTCGATTGAGCCCACGAAGCTGCTGTGGCTTCTTCGAACGTTGCAGTTGTCCGGCCACATAGCGGTATTGCGCACTGTCGTGTGTCTCAATCGCCAGACCGCTGTAGGCCCATAGTTGCCGCTTGGTGCGGAATCGGTGCGGTGTCTGGATCAGCGCGATCAACAGAGCCGCCCGGATCGGACCAATCGAAGGAATCTGGCGTAGCAATTTCCTCTCGCTATGCTTTCGACTCTCCGCCAAGAGATCTCGCCGCACTTGTTGGCGCAGGGCCTGCAGGGCATCGAGTTGCTGGTAGAAGAACTCGGCCCGACGGCGCACCCCGGCTTCCGTTATTTTGCCGAGCCATTCCGAACGATGGTGCGGTGCATAGACGGTCGCACCTTCGCAGGAAATTCCCCAGCCCCGGTAGAGAGCCTTGAGCCGATTCATGACGCGCGTGAGATCTTTGCTGATCGTCAGATAACTGCGCGACAACTCCTTCAGCGTTCGAAGGCCGTTCTCCCCATGGTAGACCGCCCGAAGAAGCCCAGCGCGTAGCAGTTCGACCAGCTTGCGCGCATCCACCTTGTCACTCTTGTTGCCTTCTTTCAGCAAGGCATTCCTTCGCGGGTCGCACACCACGATTTTCGTGACGTGCGGCTTCAACAGGTCGTACAACCAAGCGGCCCAGGTCCCTCTTCAAATGTGACCTGCAAGTTTCCGCGCAGCCCTTGAATAAACTGCAGAATCGTTGCCGCTTTCGTTTCAATGATGGACTCCGTCACCACCTTGCCGGCGGAATTCATCACCGCGATCGAAACGGTTTCCTTGTGCACGTCCATGCCGATATACTTCGTACTGTCCATTTAGGGTGCTCCTTTCGGTAGGGGATGAGGGTCAACGCTCAAAACCTACCCCAAAAGGGGCGCCCTTTTATAATGCGTAATCCGAGTGCTCGGTCCGCCATTGCTGATTGGACTTCCGCTTCTGCTTGTGGCGACAGTCGGTCCGACCACAGGTCTTTTGCCGTTGTTTGAGCCGCGGATGGGGATAAAACCAACGACGACAAAAAGGACACCTCCGCCTCGGAAGCATATCTTCCCCTCCAGTGAACCCGTTCGGGAAGAAACAAACAGAGGCGGGCAAGGAAGAAAAGCCAGAGAAAGAAGAAGGGAAAGGCTATTGAGATTGATCTGCGGAAGAAAGAATCAGAAAGCTGAAGAAAAAGCCATATCCGAATATTGGCCGGTTAAACGCCTATAATTCGCATCTCGGCCTCCTTCGGTCCGAGCACTGTTAGGGTGAACACCGAAACAGTCTACTCGGACCGTCGCGAGGCCGGCGTCGTTATGGCATCAATGTTCAAAGGTCACTCCGTGGCGATCCCAGACGAGCGGCGGGAAAATGCCTTTTCTGAGGCAACGTCAGGCCTGGCAGTCAGCAGAATCAAAACCGAATGAGCAGCACCAGCGCCTGGACGGCAGTGCACTCCATCAGTACACTAAACAATTTAGGGGACACGGCGGAGGGCTTCAATGAAGCTCCAAACAGCATTGGCGCTCGCCGGGGCTTTATTCGCTGCTACCGATTCGGCCTCCCGGCCTCAACCTCATCGCACCGCCCAGAATGAACAGACGGAGCGTGAGGCAGCGAAACACCAGCTGCGCCAGGTGCTTGAGCACGATCCCAACAACAAGGAAGCTTTATTCCAGCTTGCCCGGGTGACGGTCGAGGAAGGTGATTTTGCATCCGCAGACGCCCTATTTCAAAAGTATCTAGCGATTTCGCCCGCCGAGCCGGGCGCCTGGGCCTACCTGCTCCGCTGTGCAGTGGGCCAAAATGATCCAAAAGGAGCGGCCAACGCACAGCGCCAAATCGAATTGCTGGCACCGACAAACCTCGCTGTGCAAGCACAAGCTGCATGTTGGCTGGCCGGTTCTGGAATCTCCGAAGTGACCGGGCGCGAGTTCGAACTAGTAATGTCGCTGGCACGCAGCCAGACCAGCAGCGAGGGCCTCTGGTACTCACGTTTGGGACAGTGCTACGAGCACGCCCATGACCCAAGCCGGGCCACTCGCGCTTTCCAAGCCGCTGTGGACCTCGATCCGAGTACGGAAACAAACTACTTCCGTCTGGCGCATCTGTTCGCCAGAGAGGGCCTTGTCGGAGACGCGTCAGAAGTTATGGCCGGCGCGGTCAAACACTTTCCACACTCCGTGACAACCCGCGTCGAAGCCGGAGACATTGAATTAGAGGCCGGCAATCCGGAGCGGGCCCTGGAACAACAGCAGCGAGCCGCGACCCTGAACCCACGATCTCCCGGAGTTCTCTTACTGTTGGGAAGGATTCAACTTGCGCAGCGGCGATATCCAGAGGCAATTGTGACTCTGGAGCGGGCTGCCAAACTGGCCGCGGCTGATGCCGGTATCCAGTTCTACGCGGGCCAGGCCTGGATGAAAACGGAACACGGAACAGAGCGCGCTCTGGAGCATTTCAAGCGCTCGTTGGCGTTGGATCCGAACCGCGCCAGCACGTACTACTGGCTCGGTTCGCTCTACTTTCATCGCTATCAGGAGTATCGGGTGGCGGTGCAGTACTTGGAGCAAGCCGTGGATCGAGCGCCGGAACTCGAAGCCGCCCACCAAATGCTCATCCAGGCGTACAAGAGGTTGGGCGAGGATGCCAAGGCGGCTGGGGAGCTCCGGCGCTATCAGGAAATTATTCAACAAAAGGCCAAAGCCGAGGCCGCGAAATGATGGGGCTACGGCAGGTCCCCGCCGTGCTCCTGAGCCTGTTTGCAGCAGTCACAACGACCGTGGCTCCGATTCGGTTTGAAGACGGTCGGGCACCGCAATTCGTCACTCGCACCGGCCGCACCGCACGTAAGTATTTGCCGCAAACTATGGGTGGCGGTGTGGCGGTCTTCGATTACAACAATGATGGGCTGCTGGACATCTATGTTGTAAATGGCGCGACCATGCCTGGCTTGTTGAAAGATGGTCCGCAATACTCCGACCGGCTCTTCCGCAACAACGGCGATGGCAATTTTACCGACGTAACAAACATGGCGGGCGTGGCTGGACAAGGTTTCAACATCGGCGTAGCCATCGGCGACTACGATAACGATGGGTTTGAGGACATCTTCGTAGCCGGCGTGCACCGCAACACCCTCTATCACAATAATGGTGACGGAACCTTTACCGACCTCACGGAACGAGCCGGCCTGGCAGGTCCCGACCCCCAATATGGAACATTGTGGGCTGTTGGTGCAAGTTGGCTGGACTACGATCGCGACGGATTACTCGATCTGTTCGTCGTGAATTACGTCCAGTGGGATCCAAAGACCGAGCCGGTTTGCGAGAAGCGCGGCTTGCCGGATTTTTGCTATCCGCGCGCTTACCAGGGCGTCCCCAACTCGCTGTTTCATAACAACGGCGATGGGACGTTTACCGACGTGTCCCCGGTCTCCGGGATTCGCCAAAGCATTGGCAAGGGAATGGCAGTCGCCGCGGCCGACTTCGACGGAGACGACTGGCCGGATTTGTTTGTTACAAACGATACGCTACCGAACAGCTTGTTCCTGAACCAACGCAATGGCACGTTCAAAGAGGCGGCAATCGAAAATGGCATCGGCTTCACAGAAAACGGCGCGGCCATCTCCGGGATGGGCGCAGATGCTCGCGACATCGACGATGACGGCCGCCCAGACATCTTCGAGACGGCATTGCTCAACGAGACCATGCCGCTGTTTCGCAACCTGGGTCAGGTGGGTTTTGAGGAGATCACATTCGCGAGCGGTGTGGCGCGCGCTTCGCGGGCGAAAACCGGATGGAGCAACGGAATTTACGACTTCAATAACGACGGCCACAAGGACCTCTTCGCCGCCTGCGGCCACGTGATGGACGCTGAAGGCAGTCTGCGTGCCACCGTACCGCAAACCAACATCATCTTTGCGAATCTCGGCAACCTGAATTTCGCCGAGGTCACCGCCGCGGCTGGAGTGGTGCTTGCCCGGAGAGGCGTGCACCGCGGCGCGGCCTTTGGAGACTTGGACAACGATGGCCGCGTCGACGTGGTTCTGACGGAGCTCGATGGGCCATTGCGAATCCTGCGGAATGTCAGCCCAGCCGCCAACCACTGGCTGCTCATCCGGACAATCGGAGCGAAGAGCAACCGCGACGGTATTGGCACGCGCATCCGTCTGGTGACAGAAGACGGCGTCCAATACAATGACGTCGGCACGAACGTTGGCTATGCCAGCAGCTCTGACGTGCGGGTTCATTTTGGCCTGGGCCGGCGAACGCTAGTTGAGGAGCTTGAGTTATTCTGGCCCAGCGGTACGCATCAGGTTCTAAAGAACGTGAAGGCCGATCAAGTGCTGACAGTTCTTGAGCGGTAAAAACGGATCCGCAGCCAACAGGAGAGGTGGCTTCAAGCGAGTTGGTTATGAGATGGGGACGATGTTGAGGCGCCGGGATTTTGGCAAACAGGCAGTGATGTGCGGCGGTGCGCTGCTGGCTGGCTTTGAGCGGGTCCACTGGCCGATGCCGAACGTTGCCGGGCTCGAAGATCGTTCTGAAGATCGTTCTAAGGATCCGTTTTCGGGCGGTCGGCAACTGGGAACGGCGGATTTTGTGAACCCGCGGCCGCTCGAAATGGAAGCGGCGCAGGGGACCGAACTGGACGGCAGATTGTACACGGACTTATCGAAGCTCTCGCCACAAGAGCTTGCCATTCCGACTGATGAGTTTTACATCCGTACCCGAGTTTCCAAGTTGCTCCCGGAGCCGAAATCGTGGCGAGTGCGCGTCGACGGGCTCGTGGAGAAGCTGCGGAACCGCACGATTGAAGAGTTCGGTATCGCGACAAAGCCGATGGGTTTGCATTTGATGGAGTGCGCGGGGAACGGGCCGCTGGTGCACTTTGGAATGATCAGTGTCGCCAGTTGGGGCGGCGTGCCGCTCACCGATTTTCTGGAGGGCAGCGGCGCGAAGCCCTACGCGTCACGCGTCTTGATCACCGGATTCGATCAGTACGCCGCAAAATCGATGTCGTCCGTTCCGGGAGCGAGCTGGGTCTTCCCTACCGGAGAGCTCAGAGCGGCGCGAGCTTTTTTGGCCACGGAAATGAATGAAAAGCCGTTGACAGAAGATCACGGTGCTCCGGTCCGCCTCGTAGTACCGGGCTGGTATGGTTGCGCCTGTATCAAATGGGTGACCGCAGTTACATTCGTCGACGATACCGCGAAAGCCACTTCACAAATGCAGGAGTACGCAGCGAGAACCCACCAGAATAGCCTGCCTATGCTGGCACGAGATTTTCAGCCGGCCACGATTGATCCGGCGGCCATGCCCATTCGAGTGGAGAAATGGGTTGTCGAACAAAAGATCAAATACCGGGTTGTGGGAATCGCGTGGGGCGGAGCTGCTCCCGTCAAGACGCTGATGATCCGTTTCAATCCGGAAGAAGATTACGTCCCCCTGGACAACTTTGCCCAATCAAAGAATGATCCATGGACCTTATGGACACACGCCTGGTCGCCCAAAGAGCCCGGGACTTATTCGATTCGCCTTGCCGCGAAAGATCCATCGGTCCGGACCAGGCGACTGGATTCCGGATACTATGTTCGGTCCGTGGAGATCTCGGAAGTTTAGTTTTCCGTCGCGCGTTCCCGGCGCAAAGAGGTGAAAGGGTGAAGCGATTCGTGTGCCGAAAAATTGCACTCGTCGTGCTGGGACTGCTTACAGGTGCTATATCGCAAGCACAGCAATCGCCGCATGCAGGACACTCCAACACAGGGCCGGTCCCGCTGGAAATTCTGCAGCGTCCCGTCGCGCTGCGCACGGGGATTGGTGAACTCCATGAAAAAGTGTCCACACATTCGCCCGAGGCCCAATCCTTCTATGATCAGGGGCTCGCCTACCTGCATTCTTACGTTTGGATTGAGGCGGCGCGTTCGTTCCATCAAGCATTGCGGCTGGACCCAAACCTGGCCATGGCATACCTAGGACTGACCGATGCCTTCATTGGATTGCGAGACGTTTCGACGGCGCATGCTACGTGCGAGCGCGCCAAATCGCTCGTAAAAGGAATGAGCGAACGCGAGCGGGCGTGGCTTTCCATCCGGGAAAGCGAACTCCAATTCCTTGAGGACACGGACAATCCCAATGGCTACGGCGCCTACCGCAAGGCGATCAACGACGCTCTGAAAGCGAATCCGAACGACGCTTGGCTGTGGATCCAGCGCGGATTGGCGGATGAAGGCAATCCCTTTACCCATGGGCAAGCCGGTGGTGTGGACGCTCTCGCGTTTTACAGAACCGCGCTTGCGCTGGCACCGGGGAATCTTGCGGCTCATCACTACTGCGCCCACGCCTATGAAAACATGGGGCGATCGAAGGACGCGCTCGAAGAGAGCGCTCTCTATGCGCGGATGTGTCCCGCGATTCCGCACGCACATCACATGCATGGTCACGCGCTCATGCGAGCCAGTCGCACAGAGGAAGCGATCGGCGAGTTCCTCAAGACGAAAGAGCTGGAAGAGAGTTACTACCGATCGGAGAAGATTCCCGCCCACTACGATTGGCACCATGCTCACAATCTTACTTTGCTGGCGATGAGTTACCAGTCGCTGGGGCAAATGAAATTCGCCGAGGCTCTCTTTCACGAGACATTTTCTTCGCCTGGCTACACGGATTTTCTGGAGTACAACCGCAAGTGCTGGCCGGAATTTCTAATCAGCCGCGAACGGTATCCGGAGGCGCTACTCGCCGCGCGCGAATTGACAAAGAGCGAGTGGCCCCTGGCGCGCCTTGCCGGACACACACTGGCCGGGCAAGCGCTGCTCGGGATGGGTTCGGTTGCAGACGCCAAGGAGGAGATGACCTTGGCCGAGAGGGAAACCGAAGGGCTTCCCCCAAGAGCGATCGCCGCACTTCCCTACCCCACGACGCTGCGCGCCAACATTCTGTTGCAGCAGAAGAACACGGCTGAGGGCGAGCCACTGGCAATGGAAGTGGCAAAATCCATTCAGGCGATGCCTGGCCCCGACGCATGGATCGCTGGGGTATTTGAGCTCGAATCGATCGCTGAGAGCGCCCGCAACGCCGGCGACTGGGAATTGGCCGACTCTGTAGCCCGGCAGATGATTCTGCACAACCCGAATTACGCGGGAGGGCACTTTGCCTTCGGCCTCGCCGCAGAACACGCCGGTCATTCGGCCGAAGCACGGCAGGCGTTTGCAGCTGCTGAAAAGCTCTGGGGCAAAGCAGATAAAGATTTGCCCGAGCTGGAACAGATTCACAAGGAACTCGCTGCACGCCGCTGAGCCGAAGGGACACGTCTCGCCTGAACCGGCACGAAGATTCAGCTCTGGGAGTCGAGCAGGGCTTTTGCCTCTCCGGTTGCAAATCACGCGGTGCGCATGCGCTGGCGAATACTCTGAGCCACTCCGCTTCAGCAGATGCCTGAGCGTCACCTACAGCGCATAACCGAGCAACGTCACCAACACGTCCGCCTGCACCCGCTTTTCGAGTTAATGGAAGGCCAGATGGCCAACTCGCTTTTCAGGACGCGAAATGCGGCTCCACTTCCGTCAGTTGCATGTACTTCGTCCAAAGAATGCAGCGCTGCGATGGTCCATCGGAGCTACCCGCCGTTTTCGCGGCCTCCTGCGCGGTGATGCCGCGCTTGAGGAACTCCCGATGTCTCGCTGCCATTGGCAAGATCGCCCGAACACTGCCTGCCTCGTATCCAGTTCTTGTTCATCGGCTCCCGCCTTTGCTCCACGCTTCTTTCAGACCTCCCCTCGCGGCTCGGCCCTTGCGCTTCGCTATCACTTCACCTCCATCTGGTATTGAAGAGGACTTCACCTCCAGCTGTCGACCCTGCTCGGCACACAATGAAGACGGGGAAAGCCTTGTGGCCTTCCCCGTCTTCGCAGCGAGAGTTTGAAACCCGCTGGAAGTTAGAAACTGAGCCGGATGCCAAACTGCATCGCCCGGGGGTAATTGCCCTGCGAACTGATTACACCCCACGTATCTGGGCTTGTAATATCGTTGGTCGGATCGTAAAACACAGGGTGGTTGAAAAGGTTAGTCACGACGAACTGGAACTCGGCGTTGACGCGCTCGATGATCTTGACGTTTTTCGTCACTCGCATGTCCATGTTCCAATAGCTAAGTCCACGGATATTTCCGTAGCCGCCTGTACCGGTGTCAATACCCAGAATTGGGTTACGAACCGTGGCAAACACGCCTGCGGGGTCCGCGAACAGGTTAAGGTTCCCGCTGTTGTTGTGGAGCGAAGTATTTACTTTGTACCCTTTCGTGAAGATGCACTGTTCGTTGCTGAAGAAATTGGCGCCATCGGCCGAGCCGAAAGATTGCCCGTTGGTATTGGTGAGGCAATAGCTCGGTGCCCCGCTCCCAACCGCGAAAACCGGCGAAATTTGCCAACCTCCGAGGACATGACCGGCCAGACCATGCTGACCCTTGTAGAAAGGAGGTTCATACAAGCCGTAGATGTTGTACACGAACTTTCGATCGAAGTTCTGCAGCCCGTACATGTTGTGGAGGTCGAACGCATCGTTGGGCGTGTATTCGCTGGTGGCCTGGACGAAGGCCCCGGTGCCTAAAGCCTTGCTATAGGTAAAGTTTTGCTGCAGCGTGAGACCTTTCCAGTTAGTCATCTTGAGGGAGACGAACCCGGCGTTGTAGTTGCCGTACCCGACGCTAGCATTAACGCCGACGCCGCTGGAGAGTTGTCCGTTGCCACCGAAAGCTCCCGCGAGTGGTGTATTCAGCATGCTGCGAGGGAAAGTGAAGGCTCCCTTGTCCAGATCACTCCACAAGTTCCATACACTCTGAGTGACCAAGTTATCCTTGGCGAAGCTCTCTTTGTACACGACGGCTGCAGTGCAACTCGCGAACCCAGTGCAATAGGCAGAACCCGGTCCTCCGAGAGCCGTTTCAAAGAAAGGTTGGGCCGCGAAGGTGTTGGCGTAGGTAATAGCAGCGGCCGATGTAGATGGGATATTTGCGCCGCAAGCATTCAGGGAAACATCGCAGCCCAACCCCTTCTCTATGGCCGCGTAGGCGGCCGAGAATTTCTGTCCGCCCAAGGTCATCATGTGGGGCACGGCATTGATATTGATTGGCTGATATTCGTGAGTGATTCTCCGGCCAATGTACCCCACTTCCAAGAGAACCTTGGTGGTCAACTGCCGCTGGATGGTGAGGTCGAACGAATCCACTACATTGGGCCGGAAATGCACATCCAACGCCTCGCCTGCGGCCGCCGAAACGTCATTTACCCCTGGGAAGGTCGGCTGAGGAAGAAAGGGCGCAGCAGCCGGAAGCGGGGCAAGGAGACCGTCCGTCCCCACGCGGAAAGCATTGGAAACGTCAACAGATCCACCGCACGTCCCGTTCATATTGGCGTGCCGGCACTGGACCGGCTGGATCAGACCGGTGCCCAATAGCGGCACCAGCACCAGGTCCACGCCGTTCAGACGTCCGTAGACTCTGCTATAGCCCCCACGGATAACTGACTTGTTGCCGCCAAACATCTTGCCCAGGAAGCCTTCGTGGATGTTTGGATTCCATGCTGCCGCGAGGCGCGGGCTAAAGGAGCCATAGAAGGGCTGGTAGGGGTACTTCTGCCCGCCACCGGTGTTGCCCACGAGAGCAAAACCAACTACGGGATTGTAAACGCTGCCTTGGAGGGCGGCCGCTTTTCGAGCATTAAGATACGCCATCACGTCTAGCTGCTGGCCCGCATCATCCACTAACTCGATCTGCTTGCCGAATTTCTCCACCGGCGGCATTTCTAGCGTCCAGCCGAGGCCGTACGTCAATGTGAAGGACGGCTTCATACGCCAACTATCGCTCCAGTAGACGTTGTAATAGGGGATGGTGCTCTGGTCAAACGCGTGCGTGAGCGGAGCATTCAGCGTCAGCGTGGGACCCGACCGCGTGTAGGCGACTTGCGAGTCGGTGACGATGCCTAGAACGGCAGCAGAATTGCGACCCCACCTTGATGAACTCACGCCAGCAGGAAGCGTACTGGAGAAATCCACCAGCCCTCCGCCAACCGAATCTCCGAGTTGGTACGTGGGTTGGTAATTGATGCCGCCGCCGTTGTCGGAGCGCTGGTGGTAGTTGTAATTTCGCTGATAGGCGCCACCGAAAGTAAAGAGATGATTGCCCTTCAGCATGGTCATGTCATCGCGAAAGAACTTGTCCTGCCCATCCCAGAACCGGGTGCGAACGTTCTGAGTATTCACGTTGTAAGGAACGAGCGCGGTGGTGGAAAATTCACCAAAAGGCTCGAGCGCGCCTCCGAGCCCCGCAGACTGCACCACACCGCCGGGATCATTCCATGACCAGTAGTTGCGCAGGTAGCTGAAATGGAAATCGTTGGTGGTGTTGGGAGTGATGTTGGTCGTCAATCCGCCTACGATGTACCAAGGCTGCTGCGGACGCAGAGAGAGAGAGGCCGGCGTGCCCAGCGTATCCCCGGGGAAGAAGCCTCCAATATCCACTTGGCTGTTGGTGGCACGAGTCAGCCGATAGTAGCGATAGCTGGCATTGAAATGCCACTTCGCACCAAAGTCATGGTCAAGGCGAGCTACGCCGAAATAAGAAGTATACGGGAGCGACATGTTCCCTTTGAAACCCTGCTCGTTGAGGCCGTCACAACGCGAACCCAACAGCGCGCCGCAACTCGGGTCATTCGGAAGAGGCATGTACTTGGTCCACATTTGTTGGACCAAAGAATTGATTCCGATGCCTCGCGGGTCGCATGCGGAGGTACCAGTTGACCCGCAGTTCGTTCCAGTGTTCAGGTTGTACTGAACGGGATTCCCAGCTGCATCAAGGAAGGTCAAGATACCGGCGCGCATAGCTGCTGTCGGCACGGCGCGTTCATACGTGGCGGAGTTCTTCCACCAGAAACCTTCAAAATTGGCGAAAAAGTAAGTCTTTCCGCCAAGAACCGTTTTGGGAATGATGGGACCGCCGACTGCGCCTCCTGCACGGCTATAGTGGTAGCTTGGGAGTTTGGTGCCCGTGTTGTTGTTATCCCAGGAGTTGGCGTTGAAATTGTTGTCGAGATAATATTCGTAAGCCGTGCCATGCCAGGCATTCGTGCCGCGCTTGGTAACCACCTGAATTTGGGCGCCTGCGGAGCTGTTGAAATCCGCCGTCTGGTTGGCGGTATTCACTTTGAATTCCTCGACGCTGTCGAGCGGAGTCGGCATCACTTCCGTGGGGGCGCCACCGATAGCATTTGAGACGATACCCCCCGTTGGATCGCCGGCAAAACTCGGCGTGTAGACTTGCATGCTGCCATCCATATCATTGGTGTTCTGACCGCCGTCGAGTAAGAAGCTACTCTGGTCCACTACAGCACCGGCCACGCTGCCATCGGGAGAGACGCCCGGCTGAAGTGTCACGAAAGTACTGGTATCCCGACCGATCGACGGCAATGACGTCAAGAGATCGCCCGAGACTGAGTTGCCCACGGTGGCATTCAGAGTTTGCAGCTCAGCGCCCGTGGCGGTGACTTCAACGACCTGGCTAACCGAGCCGAGTTCCATGGTGGCATTGAGCGTGAGTGCCGACCCAACGGTGACAACCTGACCACTAAACTTCGTCACGCGGAAACCGGTCTTATTAATCGTCAGGTTGTAGGTGCCAGGCGGGACGTTTGCGAAGAGATACCTCCCCGTCTCATTTGTGGCCGTCTTTCGGGAGTCATTCGTCGATGGGTCAACGAGCGTGACTGCCGCGCCAGCCACGGCAGCGCCAGAGGGGTCAGTCACGGTTCCGGCGACAGTCCCCGTCGAGGCCGCTTGGGCAAACAAAGCGGACGGAGTCAAGGCAAATAGACAAGCCAGAGCAACTACGAACAAAACCACTCGCTTGGTTAGCATTCAACTACCTCCTGGAAAAGCAGCGTGGAACGCGAGGACATAGAGCTTCAGAATTGCCATGCCCGAAAAACATTTTCGCTGAAACTCTTGGAACTCCCCATGGAATACAACCACCGACCGTGGTGCTGATGAAATGCAACTTGCAAGTGCCTGACCACAGGCAACGAGAGAACCAAAGCGAGCAACTTGTAAAGATTACGTTGCCTTTATCTAAGGCGATCCTGTGTTTTATCTCCGTCTATCCATAGTTTCATATGGACTTCAGTAGACGAAACAATCGCCTTGAGGTCCCAAGCACTTCTACAAATCGAATACACACCGCACCGATGCGCGGGGGATTCCGATGCGCGGACTTCTACTGGAAATTGGGCAACCGCTTGTCACCACAGCAACCTATGGGGGTTATATATGGCTGTGAGTGGACATTGTCAATAACTATTTAAGAGATTCGCGAGCTAAACTTTGCGTCATGCAAAACTAAAACGATGCTGATAGAGCGACTTGCTGATTGTAGGACTTGCGTCGGAGCATGCACTAACGAATTCCGGTTTCAGTACCATCAGAACTAAGAATGAGCAACGTCGAAGACTCTGGCTAGGGCGCAAGCCCACGCGGAGTTGCGGCGAAAAGATGACCGACGCGATTCAGTGAGCCTGCTGTACGGTGCGGCCGCCGACGACGGTGCGGATGACGCGCGTCTTGATAAACTGCGCTGGGGGAATTTTCGTGAGATCGTTCGAAAGGATGATAAAGTCGGCGTACTCGCCTGGTTTCAGCTCACCTTTCTTCCCTTCCTCGAATTCGGCGTAGGCAGAGCCGGAGGTGTAGGCACGGATGCAATCGGCCAGAGAGATTTTCTCCTGCGGCTGCCAGCCGTCTTTCGGGCCGCCCTCGGGACGTTCGCGCGTAACGCATGCGTACAACCCCCGAAAGGGACTGATGGGCTCCACGTCGTAGTCCGTTCCAAATGCCAGCGGTACTCCGTTTTTCAGCATGGTGGCCCAGGCGTAGGCGCCCACGAGGCGTTCTCGCCCAATGCGTTCCTCGGCCCAGCGCATGTCCGTGGTCTGATGCGAGGGTTGCATAGATGCGACGACGTGGAGTTGCGCAAAGCGACTGAAATCCATGGGCGCGACGACTTGGGCGTGCTCGATGCGGTCGCGACGGTCGCGCGCGCCATTGGCTTTGGCGACAGCTTCAAAAACGTCCAGCGCTATGCGGTTGGCGCGATCGCCGATGGCGTGGAAAGCAAGCTGAAAGCCGGCTTTGTCGCGCTGGATGGCCATGGCAGTGAGTTTCTCCGGATCGCTAGTGAGGATTCCGCTCGTGGATGGATCGTCGGAATAGGGCTCCAGCATCGCCGCGGTGCGCGAACCCATGGCTCCATCCGTGAAAGCTTTCAGAGCACCCGTTTTGAGCCACGGATCCTGGGTACCCCCTTGCGCGCGCATGTTCTGCAAATCGTTGAGCGGCAGATTGAACGGCAGCCATTCTGTGATGCGAACGGTGAGTTTACCTTCCTCTTTCAGCTGTTGGAAAGCCTGGAAATCGGCCCACTCGGAATAATCCTGGACGGAAGTGATGCCGTTCTTGGCGACGTTTTCGAGGACCAGTTCGATTGCCTTGCGGCGCGCTTCCGGCGCCGGATCAGGAATCCGTGCCTTCACCAGAGACATGGCCGCATCTTCTTTCAACATTCCCGTGGGCTCGCCCAGCGTATCGTGTTCGATCTCACCGCCCGGCGGATTGGGAGTGGTTTTATCGATTTCCGCGCGCTTAAGCGCGAGCGAATTCGCGACGGCCACGTGGCCGGAGATATGTGTGAGGATGACGGGATTCTTGGGAGCCACTGCATCAAGCTGCTGGCGATCGGGGAATTTTTTCTCCGTCCAGAGGGTGTGGTCCCACCCACCACCGGTGATCCATTCACCGTCTTTGTGCTGCGCAACGGCTGCGGCCACGCGCTTCTGCATTTCTTCCGCTGAAGGCACACCTGTCAGCGGGACGGCGAGTTCGTCCGCGGCAGCGCCACCGAGATGCACGTGCGCGTCATTGAAGCCAGGCATCACAAATTGGCCTTTGAGATTGACGGTCTCGACGCCTTCCTGGCCGCCACCGCAATCGAGAAGGACATGGTCCATCCTGCCAATACAACTGATCTTTCCCTCGCTGACGGCCAGGGCTTCCGCCCACGGATGCGCAGGGTCATTCGTGTAAATGTGGCCATGATTGTAATAGGTCGTCACGGGAGCCTTTTGAGCTGCGCTCGATTTCGCGTGCCATGCTACAACGACGGTGACGACAGCAAAGGATAGGAGGCCGGCGAGGATTCGAACCCGATCCGTCCGGATGGTCATCGGGATTTTTCCTCCGCAACTCCGGAAACTCCCAGGACGGCAAGTAGCGCACGCTTCAAGCCGGTTTCCCGGCCAGCGGAATCGTACCATTCCTCGAGAGAATGGGCTCCGCCGCCGCTGCCGCCGGCGCCGATGGAGATGGCGTCGATCCCCATGGACAGCGGAATATTCGCGTCTGTCGACGAACGCTCGATGCGCGACTGATTGCCTACCACTTCATCGGCGGCACGAAGTGCGGCCAGCAGCGCAGAATCCGGCGACAATTCCCCGCCCGGACGGCTCCCCAGCAATTCGACCTTCCATTCCAGCTTTCCCTTGGAGCGGTCGCGCGCGGAATCCATCTCGTCCCTAACGCCGGCAATGATGCACTCGCGAAGCGCGGATTCCAGGCGTGCCAGTTCGTCTTCACTTTCGGAGCGAATGTCGACTTTCAGGCGCGCCTCATGGGGAACGGAATTCACCGATGTACCGCCTTCGATTTGGCCAATGTTGAACGTCGTGCGAGGGCTGGCTGGGACCCTGGTATTGATGAAGCGCACGGACCCGCGGACAAGAGCGTTGATGGGATTAGGCATCCCGAAGTCGGACCAGCTGTGGCCGCCCGGGCCGGAGATCAGAGCTTCAAGCCGGCGCGATGCCAGCGCTCTGGTCGTCACGTGATCCGTGCCGGAACCATCAAGAACCACCACGGCTCTTAATTTCCCGTGGTAGGTATCGACGAGGGCGCGCATGCCGCGCAGATTGCCTTCGCCTTCTTCGCCAACATCGCCAACGAATAGAACGGTGCGCTGCGGCTTGAGGTGCGCGAACCGCACGGCACGTGCCAGCGCCAGTAGGGCTGCCAAACCGCTGCCATTATCGGAGATTCCCGGTGCGGTCATGCGGCTGCCGTCCCGGTGAACTTTCACCTCCGTGCCGGGAGGAAAAACTGTATCGAGGTGCGCGGCAATGACTACAATTTCTTTTTCATTCACGCCACGCAGTTCCCCGATGACGTTGCCGGTCTTGTCGATCTGCGCCGGAAGACCGGTTTCGGCCAGTAACTCTTTGACCGCGGCCGCACGCTGCGCTTCCTGAAACGGCGGCGCCGGGATTTCCGTGAGCAGCACCTGTTGGTCGTTGATCCAGGAGATATTGGGGGTGAACCAATCGAGAGCGGCCCGGACTCGTGCGTTGTCCGGAAGCCGTGATGCCTGGGCTTGGGGTGATGCGTGTGAAGGAGCGGCGGAGCGAACCGGCATAACCAGAA
>QIAN01000151.1 GCA_003225005.1 Acidobacteriota bacterium
GTGGCAACGCTCCCAACGTGGTGATGATCCTCTCTACGGTGCTACATCCGGAAGCTTCGAACGCAGGCCCGTTGTTTATGCATTGTGGCCCGCTCTGCCCGTGATTTTGGTGAGTTGCGGTTCCTCAGGTGGCGGCATCAACGCGGCGCAGTGGGTTCCATGTTCGTACTGCATATCCTCATCTCCACGTCATCGTGCGGCGGAGGAGCCGGCAATCGTGCAGATGGAGGCGGTGGGGGCGGACAGCAAAAGCACGAAGTATGGTGTGAGGGCCACCGGGACCTGTGGCTCCCTCATCCGCCTACCACGGTCGACCCGCTGCTCAGGAAGTGACGACTCACCCTGATCCCCGCTATCATCAGTTGCCAGCCTGAGTCTCGCGTGGAATTTTCCCTTCGACGGGTTGCTCCGGTGTGAGATCACGCGCCAGCTACGCCGCGCCGAGCCTGCCTCTGGTTGGCACAACTTGTTTGGCTCAACTTGTTCAATCCTTCATGGTCGAGGCACGTTACAACGTTGTCGTGATCGGAGGCGGCATTGTCGGCCTGGCCGTGGCGCTGGAGATCACCCGGCGCTTTCCCCGGCTGCGCCTGCTGCTCGTGGAAAAAGAAGAGAGGGTGGCGCGCCACCAGAGCGGGCACAATAGCGGCGTCATCCACTCCGGGGTTTATTACAAACCGGGGTCGATTAAGGCGCGGCTATGCGTTGCGGGAGCCGCGGAGATGATCGCGTTCTGCCGCGAGCATGACATTCCATATAAGGTCTGCGGCAAAGTCATTGTGGCCACAAGGAAGGAGGAACTGCCACGCCTGGACGAATTGCGACGGCGGGGTGCAGCCAATGGTGTCGGCGGATTACGTCTCATCAGCTGTGATGAGTTACGCGAGATCGAGCCGCAGGCTAGCGGTCTAGGCGCTCTTTTCGTTCCCTCGACGGGCGTCACCGATTACGGCCTGGTTTCCGAGAAATATGCACAATTGACGGCCGCGCAGGGTGGAACCATTCTGACTTCGGCTGAAGTGACCGGCATCCATCGCCTCCCCGATGAGATCATTGTTCAGACGCGGCGCGAGGCTTTCTCCACCAACTACCTCATCAACTGCGCGGGCTTGTTCAGCGACCGCGTCAGCCGCTTGGCCGGCGACGAACCGCAAGTCATGATCGTACCCTTTCGCGGCGAGTATCACACTCTCGTTCCAGCGCGCGAGTCGCTGGTGCGAGCATTGATTTATCCCGTTCCTGACCCGCGCTTTCCGTTTCTCGGTGTTCATTTCACGCGCCGCGTAAGCGGCAGGGTAGATGCTGGGCCCAACGCAATTCTCGCTCTTCGCCGCGAGGGCTACCGGCGCACTGACCTCAACCTTAAGGACGTGGCTTCATCACTCATGTTTCCGGGATTCTGGCGAATGGCCGCGAAGCATTGGCGGAGCGGCCTGGACGAGTTCCGCATGTCTTTTTCGAAACCTGTGTTCGTTCGCGCTTTGCAGCGACTCATCCCCGAGTTGCGCGAGGAAGATCTGGTTCCCGGCGGCTCCGGGGTTCGTGCCCAGGCCCTGAAGCGCGACGGCACGCTAGTGGATGATTTCCAGTTTGCGTCTTCACCAGGGATGCTGCACGTTCTGAACGTTCCGTCTCCCGCCGCAACCGCTTCCCTCCTCATTGCACGGACCATCGTCGACACGGCCGGCGCGAACATCGGACTTGCTCGCTAATCGGAATTTTCGCATCCGCCAGAGCCGAAGTCAGCTGCGGGACGCTCCATGAGCGTTTGCTACACTAAGGGCGGAATGAACTTCCCCTGCAAGGAGGAACCGGTCTGACAACCGTGCTGGTGGTCGGAGGAGCAGGATACATCGGCAGTCACGCGGCTCGCTTGCTTCGCAAAGAGGGCTTCGACGTGGTGATTTATGACAACCTTTCCACCGGCTACGCCTCCCTGGTCCACGGTTTCGAACTGGTGCAAGGCGACATTGCCGATTCGGAAAGACTTTCCGGCGTCATGAGGCGAGTGACAGCAGTCATGCACTTTGCCGCACATGCTTACGTTGGCGAATCGGTCGAGAATCCTCGCAAGTACTTCCGGAATAACGTCGAGTGCGGTCTTTTACTTCTGAACGCAGCTATCGACGCGGGAGTCGGGCATTTTATTTCCTCCTCGACCTGCGCGGTTTACGGTTTACCGAACACGGTTCCGATCCCCGAGAACACGACCCGCCAACCTGTCAACCCCTATGGGGTATCCAAACTTTTTTTCGAGCAAGCCTTGGAGTCCTACGGCCGTGCCTACGGGCTCCGGTTCGCCAGCCTGCGATATTTCAATGCCGCCGGCGCCGATGAAGGAGGCGAGACCGGCGAATGTCACATTCCCGAAACCCATCTGATTCCTTTGGCATTGCAGGCAGCTGCGGGGACGGGGGATAAACTTCAGATTTTCGGAGGTGATTACGCAACTCCTGACGGGACATGCATACGCGATTATATCCACGTCAATGATCTCGCAGCAGCCCACGTCAAGGCCTTGCACTACCTCATAGCGGGAGGCAGCTCGGTTGCTTTAAACCTTGGGACAGGACGCGGCTATTCAGTTCTGGAGGTGGTCAGGACCGTCGAAGAAGTTGTCGGCAAGGTGGTCCCGAAGCATGTGGGCCCGCGCCGGCCTGGAGACCCTCCCGCACTCGTGGCCGATCCCAGTTACGCGCAGAAGCTTTTCCAGTGGAGGGCGACCCGGTCTTTGCACGAAATCGTTTCAACCGCCTGGAACTGGATGCGGCATCGTGAAACTCAGGTTGGTCTCGGTTCCGCTTCGTAAAGATTTAAGGCAAAATTGAGCATCCTTTCCCTGCTGGACGAAGGAGCTTCCATGACACTGGACTTCGCTGACAAGAAGATCTCGGTTTTGGGAGCAGGGAAAATGGGCGGGATCCTGCTGGAGGGATTGGTGCGCAATGGATACACTTCACGAACACTTGGAGGCCCAAGCTTGGCTTTCCCGCCGGGGCGCCAGTGCCCGGCGGGAAAACTGGTTGAGTCATTGAACAACAAGCGAGGCAGTTACCCTGCGCGTCAGGCTGCCGCTAGTAGCAAGCAGCGTAACCGGGTATGTGCCCACCGGAGTGCCGGAAGCGACTTTGATCACAAACGTAGCTACTCCTGACGACAGCGGGACCGACGTGGATGATAGGCTACCGCTCAATCCCACGACCTCTTTAGTCCCGTCGAAGCTGAGGGCGGCAGTCCCGCTGAGACCTCCGAAGGCAATCAGACTGACATTGAAGCTGGCACTGCCACCCCGCAAAACGGTTTGAGAAGGACTGTCCACGAGCAGCCAGTAGTCCTTGCCGCTAGTAACGCTGCACGCGGCAGTTGGATCTGGGGGCTTGCTCCAGCTAGACAACCCGTCCTGCCCGGTCACAGATTGCCAGCCCGAAAACGGATGCAATTGTGAGATAGGAACGTCGAAGACAGAAACTGTAGTCTGAAAGGTCGTCCAATCTGTACCGCCCCGGTAGCTGTCTCTGAAAACCTGCTGGGTGCTCCCGACGCCTTCGATCGCGTTGCCTTCTAGAGTGAAGTTCTGAGTGCGCAGATTGTACAGCTGGCCCGTCTCCCAATTATTCACCTGGATTCCGCCCTTGACTCCAATGACGCCGATCTGACTGATCTCGTTGTTGTCAAGAGTACTGCCTTTCAAACTGACGAGTTCAGAGTTCCGCAGCGTCAGTCCGGCTTGGTACTGGTGGTTAGGCTTTTTGCCCAGGTCGTTACTACAGAAGTGACTGTTGGATATGGCAAATGGGCCTTCGTTTTTTTCGATCACAGCGCCGCTTCCCAAAGTTCTGCGCAGTGAGCATATTATCGACCGTCATGTTGGCGTTGTCCGTGTCCCAATGCACACCGTGGGTCGGTAGTGGCTCAATTTGAATTTCGCGGGGCTTCCCGGTGTTCGCCGATCATGGCATCATAGACTCATGGCAAGAGATCACGATTTTTTCGTGAACGCCCGCCGAGTCGTGGAGCAAGCGATTGGCGAACACATAGACGGGAGCCCGCTTGTGAATAAGGGCTCAAGAGCAGTCGCGGGGAGCAAGGGTGGGAAAATAGGCGGGAAGGCTAGAGCGGAGAAACTGTCAGCACAGAAACGGAAAGAAATAGCCCAGAAAGCTGCCAAAGCTCGCTGGGCTAAGGATTAAAAAAACACCGCTGGGGAAACCTTGAAGCGTTCACTGAGTCTGCGGATATGCTCTTTGTTCAGTTCTCTTTTACCGTTTAGCACGTCGGAAACAATGCTTTCTGTTCCGAAAACATCCGCCAGGTCCTTTTGACGCAGGTTGTGCTCTTCCATTAAATGTCGAATTATGTCGAGTGGCCCAACGTCGAGAACTGGGTAGTTCTGGTTTTCAAAATTCTCAACCAAGACAGTCATTAGGGCAATCAGCTTTTCTTCCGCCTCCGTTACGTGCTCTTGCGCCGTAAGGCGTTCCAATATCTCGATGAGTCGGCGATTCTCTGGTTCGCCATGAATTACTTCCGGCTTAGTTTCCTCAAGAAGTGTTCCGTAATCAATTGCTTCCGCGTTCATTGTTTCCACCCCCCTCTGTCATACTCGGCATGCGTCAGCAAATGCTTTACAAAAATCGTTTGCCAGCGGTATTCGATTTTGACGATTAGGCGATACGTGTCACCTTTTATGTTGAAGACCGTATACGGCCCAACTGGATCAGCATGGGGATAAACGTTGCGGACTTCAGCAAGATTCTTCCATTCGGCATGTTTAGCAACTTTGTGCCACTCGCCAATCGGTCGTTCCAATGCCGGGTCCTTCGCCACCGCATCTCTCCACGCACTTTTTGAAATAACATGCATTACCTTAGATGCTTCGCGAACTGC
>QIAN01000152.1 GCA_003225005.1 Acidobacteriota bacterium
GAAGTTTTCAAGGACATCCCGTGACCGAAATCAACATCTACCTCTTGGCGAATCCTTGACCCTGGATAGCTCCTTGTGACCAATGCGGACGCCTTGAGTCATTCTCCTGAATTAAAGATGGAGTCTTAAATTAATTGAAAGCCAACCTGACATGAAAACATTCGCAATCTCCTTAATCTCGAGCGTTTGCGTCATAGCTGCGCTCTCCTGGCCCCAAACGTCGAGAGCGCAGACTGTGCCGTTGTTTCAAACCACGTTTTCAGATGCCAACTGTGCCCAGTGGACTCAAGCCAATGGTCTTGGTGACTCAAATGTATGTCAGCCCGGTGATGGCATATCTGGCGAGGGGGCTTGGACTGCTTCACCAGGAGCAGTTGAGGATAAGATTACTTCTGTCGCTAACATGGCCGCAGGTGGCGGCGGAAAGGGTTTCCGTCATGCAGTGGGCGATGGTGCGAGCAATAACGGTGGTGGGATTATTCTGTCGTGGACTCCAGTTGCGGAATTGTGGATGCGATTTTACGTGCGCTATCCGGTGGGGTTCGCATTTGATAGTGCGGATCTCTATTCCAAATTGGTTTATTTCAACCAGGAAAATCCGACTAATAACCCGCATTTTTACTGGGGCTACCATGGCGGAGCAACCGGAGGATATGCGCAAAATGACGGCGTTGCGCAGACGGCTTCTTCTCCCTATACATGGAACGGCATCATGGGCGGTACCACGGGCGATGGCCTTTGGCATAGTTACGAAATCCACGTAAAGATGAACACCGGAACAAATGATAATGGCGTATGGGAATGGTGGATAGACGGGAATTTGGCATATAGCGTAAGTAACATTAAGTTTTCCAACAATGCGGCTGGGATTACCTGGCACGCTTGCGCGATAGGAGAGAACTTCCACAATCCGGCAAACGGAGGCGTTGTCTTTGTGGATTTTGACGACATCGCTATCAGCACGACCGGTTATATCGGTCCAATCGGGCCGAAGAATCTCCGCGTCCAATAGTGCGGGTGATGGTGCACTAAAGTACCTATGGCCCTGGTTCAAAAGATCGGTCAGGTCACCGCTGGCAAAGAAATTGTTACGACACCCCGTTTAAAGACTACCTGATTGGAGAGGCTGAAGCATGACAACGCTTGGCTGGGCTGGAACTTTCCCAGGAATAAAAAGCTGGATAGCAATCCTCAGTCTTTTTCTTTTACCAACCATAAGCTCTGCACAGACAATTCTTTTTACTGAAGATTTTGAGAATACCAATCTCGCGGCGAAGGGGTGGTATGACAACACGAGTCAGACTTTTTCGACAGCCGAGCATATTCCCGGCAGCACTCGATCCCTGGAATTTCACTGGACTGTTGGTGGAACGCAACCTACGTCTGGCGGATCAGTGCGGCGAGCATTTACCCCAACTCCAACGCTGTATGTCAGTTACTGGGTGAAATATTCGAGCAATTATGCGGGGTCAGGACGTACCTACCATCCACATGAATTCTATGTCCTGACCAACGCAGATCCAGCATATTCGGGCCTTGCCTTTAACACACTGGATCTTTATATCCAGCAAGTTTTCGGATCAAATGGTGGTGTCCCACAACTCGAAATTCAAGATGGCAAGATGGTCGATACAACCAAGATCGGCGTGAATTTGATTGGTGTCACCGAGAATCGAGCTGTGGCTGGGTGTAATGGAGCCGGGAATACGGGTGGAGCGACGGTCAATGGTGTGTTTGGTGGATCAGATTGCTACAGCGTCGGCGGTGGGACTTACTGGATCTCCTACATGTGGAACTCGCCCACAGGGCGGTTCACGCCGAACACCTGGCAGCACGTCGAAGTCTATGCTCAACTGAATAGTGTGGTGGGTGGGATTGGACAAACGAACGGCGTGCTCAAGTATTGGCTTGATGGCGCGCTCATCATCGACCAAAGTAATGTCATTTTCAGAACAGGCGCCAATCCTAACCTGGCCTTCAACCAGTTTGTGATCGGACCATACATAGGTGACGGGTCTCCTGTCGACCAGAGATTCTGGATCGACAATTTGACCCTTGCAACAAGTAGCGCTACGGGCCTGGCTCCACCACAAAATCTCAGGGTACAATAGCAGCGTCGCAGATTGACCGGCCACACAACTCAGTCGGTCACCTAACTGCGGGCTAAACGTTGCAGCAAAGCTGAATGTGACGTGCCCCCCGATTTAGTACGGAATCGAAGTGGAGTGAGGGGTTAAGGATACGGGATTTTCCAGGTTTTTGCGCACGCGATCGGCGGAACGCCGAGAAGCGTGCGCTTCCTTGAACTCTTCAGGTGTCAGATCGTCAAGCGAGCTGTGCGTACGCTCGGTGTTGTATTCGATGCGCCAGGTTTCGATCGTCGAGCGCGCGTGGCGCATGCTTAGAAACCAATGCTCGTTCAGGCATTCATCTCGAAACCGCCCGTTGAAGCTCTCGATGTAGCAGTTGTCCACTGGTTTTCCAGGCCGGATAAACGCAAGGCGTACGCCGCGCTGGTACGCCCAGGCATCGAGCACTTGGCTCTCGAACTCGGGCCCGTGGTCCACGGTGATCGAGCCGGGGAGTCCTCGGATCTCGGCCAGGCGCTCGAGCACGGCCACCACGCGGGCCCCAGGAAGCGACGTATCGACCTCGAGCACCAGGCACTCGTGTAATCGTCGACGATCGCCAGCACGCGAAGCTTCCTGCCATCGATCAGACCGTCGGCCACGTAATCCATCGACCAGTTCTGGTTCGGCGCCTGTGGCACAGGCATCAGCAGCCTCTCCGCGAGGCCGATGCGCTTGCGTTTCCGACGGCGAACGGCAAGGCCTTGTTCGCGATACAGACGACAAGTCCGCTTATGATTCATCGACCAACCCTCCCGACGTAGCAGCACCTGAATTCTTCTATAACCGTAGCGGCGCTTCATCGCCGCAAGCTCGGCAATACGATTTCGCAGCTCAAGCGCCGGCGCCAGCCGACTCCGGTAGCGGTACAGCGAGCGCGAAATCCCCACCAGCCCGCAGGCGCGCGTCACGCTCAGCGCGCGCTCGGCGGTGAGAATCCCCACCGCCTCGCGCTTGCACTGCGGGCTTACCACTTTCGGCCGATGGCGGATTCTACCTCAGCACCGTACTATTTCAGGGGGGCACGTCACTAATAGACTAGGCAAGGACGGGCGACTAGGCCCGGAATAATAAGCGCTACCGGCCTGTTTGTGGCGGGAGCTCCGAATCGGCGATTGCTTTTTTGGGAGGGACACCGTGGGAATTCTCGCGCGGCTTCTTAAGGTATTCGCTGCAGCGCTTGCAGTCTCGGCGATGGCGTCGGCGAATGCGGCGACCATCCCGCTGCGCGCCTGGTTGAACGGCGCGCAGGTGCCGCTGGCGATCGGGGGCACGGGATTGGGAACGGTGAGCTTCGACACCGTCACCAAGGTGCTCACCTGGAGCGTCACCTATAGCGGCCTGTCGGGTGCCTGCACGGCCTCGCATTTTCACGGCCCGGCGTCTGCGGGGGTCAATGCCAGTCCCGTGGTGGGAATGACCTGCTCGGCCAGCCCGCTTACGGGCAGCAGCACCGCGCTCACCCCGACGGAGGAAGCGCAGCTGCTCTCGGGGCAGTGGTACATCAATATCCACACAGATGCTAACCCCAACGGCGAAATCCGCGGCCAGGTGCTGCCGGTGCGCGGCGACCTCAACGGCGACGGCCGCTCGGACGTCCTGTGGCGCAATACTTCGACCGGCGAAAACTACCTCTACCCGATGAACGAGACGACGATTCTGGCGGGCGAAGGGTTTCTGCGCACGGTGGCGGACTTGAACTGGAAGATCGCCGGCGTGGGCGACTTCGACGGCGACGGCAAGGCCGACATCCTGTGGCGCAACTCCGCCACCGGGGAGGACTACATCTACCTGATGAACGGAACTGCGATCGCCGGCGAAGGTTTTCTGCCCACAGTGGCCGATCAGAGCTGGCAGGTGGCAGGGGTGGGGGACTTCGATGGCGATGGCAAGGCCGACATCCTGTGGCGCAACTCTGCCACGGGGGAGAACTACATGTACTTCATGAATGGGGCCACGGTCCGGGCGGAGGACTTTGTGAGGCAGGTGGCGGACCCGAGCTGGAAGATCGCCGGCGTTGGCGACTTCGACGGCGACGGCAAGGCCGACATCGTGTGGCGCAACTCTGCCACGGGGGAGAACTACATGTACTTCATGAATGGGGCCACGGTGCGGGCGGAGGGCTTTGTGAGGCAGGTGGCGGACCCGAGCTGGAAGATCGCCGGCGTGGGCGACTTCGATGGCGATGGCAAGGCCGACATCCTGTGGCGCAACTCTGCCACGGGGGAGAACTACATGTACTTCATGAATGGGGCCACGGTCCGGGCGGAGGACTTTGTGAGGCAGGTGGCGGACCCGAGCTGGAAGATCGCCGGCGTTGGCGACTTCGACGGCGACGGCAAGGCCGACATCGTGTGGCGCAACTCTGCCACGGGGGAGAACTACATGTACTTCATGAATGGGGCCACGGTGCGGGCGGAGGGCTTTGTGAGGCAGGTGGCGGACCCGAACTGGAAGATCGCTGCGGTGGGCGACTACAACGGCGACGGCAGGGCCGACATCTTCTGGAGGAATGGGGCGACTGGGGAGAACTACATTTACCCGATGGGCGGGCTCACCATCCTGGCGGGCGAAGGCTATCTACGCACCGTCGCGGACCTCGCCTGGAACCCGATCGGCGGCGGCGGCGGCGGCGGCACAAACACCGCCATGTTGTTTCAAACCACGTTCGACATTCCGGCAGCGATTCAACCCTTTCCAGTGGCGGATCATTCTGATGCTGGTTTGCCACCCGACGGTGACGGAATTAACTGGCAAGGGGATTGGTTTGCCCAACCTGGGAACGTTCAAGATGAAATCAGTGCTGCCGCTAACATGTCCGCAGGTGGCGGCGGAAAGGGTTTCCGTCATGCAGTGGGCGATGGTGCGAGCAATAACGGTGGTGGGATTGTCATCTCGTGGTCTGCCGCCTCAGAAATCTGGCTGCGCTACTACATCCGTTTTCCACTTGGATTTGCTTGGGGCGGTGAAACCAACATGAAAACGATCTATTTTCTTCCTCCAGGCGTATTTTATTTTGGCCTGCACGACGGCGCCATCGGAGGATATATACAGGAAGATGGGAGGGTTCATAAGTCGACTGTAACGTGGGCTGACATGCAGGGCGGATCAACAGGTGACGGACTGTGGCATTGCTTGGAAGTCCACGCCAAGATGAATTCCTTGGCGGCGCTGTCCGACGGGGTATTCGAGTTCTGGCTGGATGGCACAAAAATTTATAGTCATTCAGCGGTGAAATTTGAAAGTGCTGATGGCCAACAATTTAGCTCGACAAGATTTGGCGAGAATGCTCATGATCCAGGAAACGGAGGGGTTGTTTTTGTAGATTTTGACGACATCGCCGTCAGCGCGACCGGCTATATCGGACCGTAGTGCGGAATGTCCAGATTCTGCAGTTTGGTTAGCGCGAGACGAATTGCCGCACCTTGAATGCCGCCGTACTCATCTGCGGC
>QIAN01000015.1 GCA_003225005.1 Acidobacteriota bacterium
GGATGCGGTAGAGAATTTCATCGCGGGAATACGTGCTGTCAACACAAAGCGCATCATTTTCTGTCAGACCGGTACGGTGGGTTAGGAGGTCACGGACTATCAATTCACGGGTCGCGTATGAATCGTAGAGCTGAAATGTTGGAAGGTACTTCAGGACGTGGTCGTCCCACCCAAGCTTGCCCTCATCCACCAGCATGGCCAGCGAGGCTGTTGTAAAACCTTTCGTCACGGAAGCTATGTTGAATATCGTATGCTCATCTACTAGCGCATTATCCCCGAGCTTGCGAACCCCATATCCTTTTGCAAAGACGACAGCGTCATCTTTCACAACCGCAATCGAGAGTCCCGGAATCTCCGCGTCATGCATTGCCCTGACGATGTATTGATCCAGTTCCTGAAACGAAGGCTGCTGAGCTGCCACAGTTACGCACATAAGCAGCGAGGTCAGACCTGTGATTACAAGAAGAGTCTTTCGTTGCACCGTTGGTGATCCTCCATTTGCATTTTGCTCGCAGAGACTGATACGAACACCGGAGGTCCAAAGTTCTCACCTTTTCGTGTGGGTGCAAGGAAGGACACAGGCATGTCCGTTGGGGGCATTATTCGGAGGAAGGTCGCGATTCGGGGCTGTTACAGTTCACGAAATACTGGTGAGCGCCGTGATCTACAAAAACTCCGAATTGCGACCTGATCAAATAGTTACCTACCTCAACGAGGAAAAAATCAATCTTTCTCCGGTATTCCAGCGTGTGGGCGCTGAAGGTTAGGCAGAAACTTGTAAAAAACATTGTCCAAGGGAAGCCGATTCCAGCGATTTTTCTCTACAAGGAACCTGCTGGATCGAAGTATTCATACAACATCCTCGACGGAAAGCAGCGTTTGGAAAGTATTATCCTGTTCGTCGGAAATGAGCGCCCTGACTAGTCAATTCCGGCGTGGAAGAAATACTTTTTCTCTGAAAAGCTACGCAAGGATGTCGGTTTCAAGGTTCAACTCAGTGGCGGCAAGAGCACATTTGTCGAATTGGACGATGCGGCGATCCGAGAATTGCGCGAGTATTCGATTCCGACGATTGAGATAACGCTAAATGACGAGAGCACGCTGGATGACATGATTAGCCTCTTCGTCGATATCAACCAGTATGGAGTGAAGGTCAATCGCTTCGACATTGTTAAAGCAATGGGCAGAAACGATCCATTGTTGATGGATGTTTTCGCATTAATCGCCGACGAACAGAAGCGCGGCGAAGATATTTTCTACCGTACCAAGCGAACTCCGTTTACGAACATCAGAAATCGCTGTTGCCGCTCGCGGCCTCGACCACAAGGTTTGGGCGAAACCGTCGAACCTCGAAGCGGCCCTCTGGATATAACGATCGCAGCCTATCGACTATGGCGGTGGTCAACAGATGTACGACCGCACAGTCGAAGAAAGTGCCTTCGGGCAAACCGAAGTCGGTGACGGTGTCCCGGTGATCGAGCCCTTCGATGTCCGGCCAGTACTCCTCAGCGGTGGCCGAGCGCATATCGGGGGCCGCGGATTCAAGCTTCACCTCACGGTGGACGATGTTCGAGACGATCCGATCGATGTCGGGCTGGTCACTATGGACAATGGTTCCATCCGGTAAAGTGATGCGAACCGGCGGCACTGCCACCCCGGTTCTTGGAACGTCAGTCAGTGCGGCGCGGCAGTCAAACATCTGCGGCCACTTCCGCGGATTCTCGGCGCTAGCAACCTTGCCGTCAGCGCTGGCCACGAGCGCGTATGCGGTCAGAGGTTCTCCCATGACGCAGGCAAAACTTGGTTCGATCGTTTCTCTCTGCAGATACGGCTGCTCTTCCTCTGCACCTACTACCGCGAGTCGCCGAGGGCCACTCATGCCGATTTGCGGCGGGGCAGCACTTCGGCGACGGTGAGCTCACGGTCGGCACCGTGTGGAATCACGGCCTGACCTGGCTCAAGGTGAAGCTGTTTGCCATCGAGTTGCACCGAGACAATGTCAGGCTCGAATGACAAGAAGTTGGAGATGCGACCGACCTCGGGATATGCCTCAGGATACGACCACACCGCTAGAAGTGCGTCACCTACGTTGTAGTAGCTGCATAGTCCCTTGTAGGGGCAGAAGGTCTGGCGTTCTACCGGAATGAGCGCAGACTCATCAACGTCGGCGCGTGGAACGTACCAGCGCGGCGCGAAGCCGGACTCATAGAGAACCATGGGCCGCTTGGTCTCCGCAATGGTGCGGTCACGATGGCGGACCACGAGATGACGGGATGTCTGCCGGATATCGATACGGTGGTAGCTGTCGGCTGCATGGCCCACGATCCGTTCGTCCTCTTCGTAGAAGGCGTCCATAGCCGGCCATGAAAACGCAACTCGTGACCGCAACTGGGTCGCGTAGGCGGGCAAGTCGATGTGTTGCCATGCTCCTCGGGGCGCGCTCTGCTGGCCCGCCTGAACGACATACCAGGACGTTAGCCCGAGATCGGGATGCCGGGTCGTATGGTCGGTGCGTTGTAGCGTGTTTGGAGAAACGTCGGTCTCCGGGAAGTAGGCCATCGGATAGTGGCTTGGCTCGAAGAGCAGGAGGACGTTCTCGCTATCGGCGATCCAGTTTCCGCCGAAGCGCACCCGCATCCGCCGACGCAACGGCTCAACGTACAACAGTCTCTCGGGCAGCGGCTCGGGCACGAGAAATCGTCCGATCGCTCCTGGTGATAACGGACCTTGCTGCCATGACAGTCCCATGATTGCTCCTCCTATAAGGGAATTTCCGAGTTCCGTCAAAGATCAAGAGTGACATTCGAGTCTGGCTGTGAGCAGCACACCAGCACATTGCCGGGAGTCGGCTTCTCCAGCGGCTCTGGGTCATAACTAATCGATCCGCCAATCAGGCCAGTCATGCAGGTGTGGCACACTCCAGTCCGACACGACCATCTCACCGGAACGTCGCACGCTTCCGCCAGTTCGAGCAAGCTTTGATATTTAGAATCCCACGCGGTCGTGATCCCGCTGCGTGCAAAGGACACTGACGGACCAGATCCTGGCGCCCATTCTGGTACATGCGGAGTGTGTTCGACCCGAGCCATACCAGGCGTGATCCCCTCAAGAGCACCGAAGACTTCCGTATGCACATTCTCGGTGGGAACACCCCAGTTTCGCAGCCCATCAACCATGTTCTGCAAGAATGCAGATGGGCCACACAGATAGAAGTCACTATCCCGTGGCACTTCGATTCTCTCCAGCAAAGCTGTGTCAATGTGCCCAGTAGCATCGAAGTCCATCTCTGGTCTGTCTGTGGAGGATGACCTGCTGTAGACGATGTAGCTTCGCCCGCGAGAGAGCTGTTTCAGCAGAGAACGAGACTCTTGCGCGAATGGATGTTCACTGCGATTGCGCGCCGCGTAGATCCACCACACTTGCCGTTCTGATTTGTTGGTAGCAAGCACGTGCAGCATCGACATTACGGGCGTTGCGCCGATGCCTGCGCTGAGCAGAACAAGAGGAGTCTCCCCCGAACGTAAAGTGAAGCTTCCTCGCGGTGCACTGACATCTAGCAGATCGCCCTCTCGCACGCGGTTGCACAGAAATGAGCTTCCCATCCCATTCGCTTCGCTCTTGACGCTGATGCGGAAGTAATCGACTCCAGGCACGTCAGACAATGAGTAGCTGCGAAGCACCGGCGGCTTGTTCGGATCGACGGGCAAACGCAGAACAACAAATTGACCCGGCTGGAAAACAGGAAGAGGTTGTCCGTCGCTCGGAACCAGGACAAAGGAAGTCACGCTATCGCTTTCTCTCCGGATATGCGCGACTCGCATTTGTTTGAAACCGGGCCATGCTGGAGCTTGCTCCTCATTTGCGAGCCCGGGATTCCCCAAAACGGTTTTTGCACTCGACTCTTGTACGAGTATCGTTTGGAAAGAAGACTGCCAACCCTTGCTCAGTGCAGGAATCCGAAGCGCACGTTCCAGTTGTTCGCGAGAGTGTCCTGGCAAATATAGGAAGGCATCTATTTCCGCCACCGTAATCCGTTCAGGACCGTCAGCGATTTTCATGATGTCGTCGTTCGCACCAACTTCTCCCTCCTGCAACACACGAAAATAAAATCCTGGTCTGTGATGTGCTACGAGCAGGGCGGGCATTCGAGGTTCGTTCATGCGGATGCCGACGCGGTAGCACGTTACTCGCGGTTGTGTCACTTCAAACACTGCATTACCAATGCGGTATCGGTCACCGATGCAGACCTCATCATCAGCAAGTCCCTCGACGGTGAAGTTCTCGCCGAACTGTCCGAAACCGAAATCACTGCGTCCAAGGAAGTGTTCCAGTAATGGTAGGAATCCATCTGGTAGACGAATACGGCGCGCTGCTCTCCACCGTGGCCGGCGAGATCCGCTTGCGCATCACCATCAATGTTGAGCTTGCGCACCATGCGCCGCCCCTCGACCGGAGATTTCCAGACCGCGGTTCGCACAGTCTTGCCGTTCCATGTCACATCGCGTGGAAGACCGACATTTACTGAAAGCAAGCGGGACATTGGCTAAATATCCTTTATTTCTGCTCCATCCATTCGGACAGATGTCCCAGTCATCCATTTCGCTGCAGGCGATACCATGAATGCGGGCAGGTCGGCGATCTCTTCCGGTCGATCCCTTGGCTTGCTCCGGTAACGATCACAACAGAACTCACAAGGTTTCCTCTTTTGAGTGGGATTAGGCTATGGGACCTGATTTCGTATGTCCTCTGTGCGCATATCGTTCCAGACCCTCTCCCGGAACTTGCGGCCGCAGGTAGATCAACAGAACGCAGCAGACCAAACCAAAACCGAATAAAGGATGCCAATAGGCTACGCAGGCGGCGGTAATAAAGATCCCTAGCGTGATGAGTGCTCGTACCCAGGTAAGCCGCCTGGTCTTTGGTGAAACTTCAGTCGTACTCGCTTGAGACAACGCTTCCTGCTGATATCCCAGGAATGCAATATTCACCAGTACGAAAACTGCCGCATACACAAGAACCGGGCCTGCGTCGAGTCTTGTGTCTGCAATCCAGGCAGTAGAAAAAGGTATGAGCGATGTCATAAACAGGTGGGCAAAATTCCACCAGATAAGCCTAGTTGTGGCCTCGTGTGCAAAAAGCAGGAGGCGGTGGTGATTGATCCAAATAATGGCAACAAACAGATAGCTGACGGCGTAACTCAATCCAGTGGGCCACAGCGGAAGCAGAGCCGAGAGCTTGGCCTCTGCTGGCGGCTTCAATTCCAGAACCATAATCGTGATAATCACCGCAAAAACCGCATCCGTGAATGCCACCAGTCGCTCTGTTGAAGTCCGTTCGACGGCCATCACTGCTCCTCATTCGCTTTCCTCAGCTCAAGCAGCAGAAACCCCACTTGGCACGGCACTTTGACTGAGAAATTTGCGCATCCGCTCTGCGATGAAACTGTTGAAATCTTCGAGCGCGAAGTGTCCCGTATCAATCAGGTGCAGTTCCGCCTTGGGAATATCTTTTTGGTAGGCCTTGGCTCCATCAACAGTGAAGAATGGGTCGTTCTTACCCCAAAGAATCAACATCCGCGGTTGCCGCTTGCGAAAATACTCATGCCAGCGGTCATAGAGGGTGAGGTTCAACTGATAGTTGTAAAGAAGATCGAGTTGAATCGCGGCGTTCCCCGGACGATCGAGGAAATACTGGTCCAGGGTGTAAGAATCTGGGCTGATTCGTTCAGGGTCAGCAACACCGTGTGTGTACTGGAAGATCGTCATTTCTTTCGTTAAGAGATTGCGCACAGGCTTCTCCGTCTCGGAATTGCGATTCGTCCAGAATGGCTTCATGGGGTCGAACGCACCGCCGATTCCTTCCGCGTAGGCATTTCCGTTCTGAACGACAATGCTCTGAATGGCGTCTGGATGTTTTGAAGCGATCCGATAGCCGATTGGCGCGCCGTAGTCCTGCACATAGATGCTGAACTGTTTTAAGCCCAGGTTCTTGAACAGTAAATCTTCGATATGAGCCGCCAAGTTGTCGAAAGTGTATTCGAAATCGCGCGCGCTCGGGGCGTCGCTGTAACCAAAACCTACGTAGTCGGGAGCAATGATGTGGAACTTGTCCGCCAATTGTGGGATTAGGCCACGGAACATGTGTGAGGAACTGGGAAACCCGTGGAGAAGTACAACAGTCGGCGAGTCTTTGGAACCGGCTTCTCGGTAGAAGAGCTTTTGTCCCCTAACGCTGGCGTGATGATAGGCTGTCATGATTCCTCCGTTCAGTTGTTCAGTGATTTATGCTGCGATGAATGTAGAGATCGATACTGATCGAGGGACCAGGGAGTTGGACCAATCAGCACGAGCGCGATAAGTTCTTTCCCAGTCCCAGTCTCGCCCAGCACCAGCACGCTAGAGTCCGTAGGTGCCACCACGCATACAAGATCCAACGCGGCTTTCAAGGCAGGACTGTCTTCGACGATCTCCCCAAACTCGGCGCGAATTTCCTCCTCAAGATAGAGTCTTTGTTTCGTCTCTTTATCCTTATCCTTTATCGCCTCCTCGTAGGCTAATGCGTTCTCGACCGCAATCGCCACCTGGGCAGCAACCTGTTCTAGGAAGGCAACATCATCTTTGGAAAAAGCCCTCTCCGATCTTTTTAGCGCTGCTAAAACGCCTACCACGCCGCTTCTGCCCGTAAGTGGTATATCGCATCCAGATACCAGACCTTCCGCCATAACGCGTTGATAGAAGGGCCGACCTACCTTGTTGCCAAAACTTTCCGGGTCGTCGCGTACCTCCTCAAAGTGGTTAAAGTGTTGAGTCTTTCCCGTCCAGAAAGCCTTCCCACAGATCGAACCGTGGATGGGTATGATTGTCCCGTCGGACAAGGAACCGCGTGCCTCAGGGTTGTACAAAGTGGTGATTCGCAACTCCCCACTATCAGCATCCGGCAAAAGCAAAGCGCAGAAATCACATCGCGTTACGCTCAGTAGGTCCGTAGAAAGCACCTCCACCAAACGCGGAAGATCAAGCTTTGAGGTCATGCTGTTTGTAATTTCGAGCAGCAACGCAGTCGGTCACGTTCATGTCTCAATTCGGCTTGAAGACGTTCGCGTTCGCGCTCGTCTTCGCGTAACTTTTGTTCGGTTTTCTTCAGAGCGTCGATATCCGTGGCAGTTCCGAACCACCTAACGACCCGTCCCGACTCGTCTAAAAGCGGATCGATCCTACAGAGAAACCAATGGAATACTCCATCGTGGCGGCGAAGCCGCGTCTCAAACTCGCCCGCCTTTCTCGCCTCAACCATCTCTAGCCAAGTCTCCATCAGCTTCGGCAGGTCCTCAGGATGCACGGCAGCTTGCCAGCCCCAGCCTCGTGCTCCTTCTGAACTGATACCTGTGTAGTCTTGCCACCGTTGGTTCGAGAAGTCGTTCGGACCATCCGCCAGATTGCTCCAGACTAAAGCCGGAATCGTATCGACGACCTGCCGAAGTGTGGCTTCAGATTTGCGAATCTCCTCAAAGTCGGAGCCAAGTGCTTCCTGGGCGACTGCCGAATCTGATTTCATCTCGAACCTCCTGCCGGAGCAAACTCTTGCTGAGCGGGGACAACTCCGGATTGGCCGCCTCCGGACGGCATGACTTTGATGAAGGCGCCGGAAAGTAAGCCGATCACTACGGATCGATTTCAATCGATTCCAGTTTGGAGATCTGCTCACGCCATTTCGATGTTTCCGTGTCGCATGAGACTCAAGGAGATCAACATTGATTTCAGAGTTGCCATACAGTAATTACCCGAGGCGCCTCCAAGATCGGCGACTCGCCGTCCACCTGATCCTGTCGAAGTCGCCAATATAATATGAATTCAGTCACGATTGCGTAGCGGGTTCATCGCATGGGGACAAACCGGGCCTACTGGTGGAGGATGCCCAACGGCGATTCGACTTCCAGAATCTTCGCCATGGTCTGGCTGCGTTCCTGGCTCACAGTACTAGAAGAGATCCGAAGACCGTTCAGATTCTTCTCCGCCACTGTGATGTCAAATTGACGGTCCAGTTTTACAGCCAGTCAAGGTCGCATGGCGGCAGATGAGAAATGCTGACTACAATTCTATTAGAGTTCAGACTGTGAGGGGCTATCTCCAGGTCAGAAATACGCCGGCACCCACGCAAAACATGACGGCCGTCGCAATCCATCCCACGGACCTGAGATAGCGCGGAATTGCTAACTTACCCATCACTCTTCGGCTGGAAGCGATAATCATGATTACCGCCATCAGGGGCGCCGAAACCAGCCCATTCACTACGGCGGCCCAGAAAAGAGCCTTCACCGGGTCGATGTGCAGGAAGTTCAGCGACAGCCCTAGGATGGTGGCCGCGCAGATGACGGCGTAGAATGGCACCGCCTGTTTTGGTGTCCGCTCCAGGCTTACGTTCCACCGGCAGGCTTCTCCAACACCATAGGCGGCCGAAGCTGCTAAGACGGGAACGGCAAGGAGTCCGGTTCCCACGATACCGCAAGCAAAGAGAGCGAATGCAAATCGGCCCGCCAAAGGCTTCAAAGCAGTCGCGGCTTCGGCTGACGTCGAAATCTGTGTAATTCCATGCGCGTGGAGTGTTGACGCCGCGGTCAGAATTATGAATAAGGCCACCAAGTTCGAGAAGGCCATTCCAAGATAGGTATCCACCCGTATGCGCCCCAGTTGGGCAGCCGCCTGCTCGGGTGCGTGCTTCAGCGCCTTCTCGCCCCGGTTGTTTCTGACCTCCTCCACTTCCTGGGAGGCTTGCCAGAAAAAAAGATACGGACTGATCGTGGTGCCGAGCACCGCCGCCAACGCAGTCAGATATTCCTTCGTGAGCTGAAAATGAGGGATCAGGGTCGCGCGTGCCACGTTGCCCCAGGAAACATGGACGAAGAGGATTACTCCGACATATGCAAAAAGAGAAAGGGTCAGCCACTTCAGATATTTCACATAGGTTGAGTACGGAATAAACAAAATGGCGATTAGGGACGCCGCTCCGAAACCCACGACAAAGATGCTGGCCCTTCCGGGAACGAGCAAGTGCAGCGCGTCTCCCATTGCGCCGAGGTCAGCGCCCAGGTTGAAGACATTTGCCACTGCCACCGCGACTAGTACGGCATAGAGCAACGGTTTGGGATAGCTTTTGCGGAGATTCGCCGCTATGCCACCCCCCGTGACGCGTCCGATGCGTGCGCTGATCTCTTGAATGGCCGCCATCAGCGGGTACGAAATGAGCATGGTCCAGAGGAGACCATAGCCAAACTGAGCGCCGACCTGCGAATAAGTCCCGATCCCGCTCGGATCGTCGTCGGAAGCACCGGTCACGAGTCCCGGCCCGAGCATTCTCAGCAATCGATTCGCGCCGCCAGCGCGGCGCTTTGCCTGTCCGGCCCGAAACGGACCGACGTCTTCGCCCTCCGGTTTCTCGACTTCAGTGGTCATCGGGGTCGCCTTCGGTAGCGCTGATTGACACGACGGCCTTTCCGGTGTGAATTTAGCGATCGAAACACGAACAGCAACCCCGCAAAGAGCAGGCTCCGGGGACGCATCTAAGCTCCGAACGAGATAAGGGTCAAGAAGTCGTGGCGCGAGTTCGCCCAGCAGCGCAGCACGTTTACGCCCGCGCTCGTCCGCCTCTCACGGCGTGATACACGACCAAGACCAGCACAGCCCCAATCACAGCAACAATAAGGCTATACAGGTTTACGCCCGTGACGCCGTGTGCTCCGAACATGCTGAACACCCAGCCCCCGACTACCGCGCCAACGATTCCCAGCACGATATCCAGGAATACCCCTTCGCCAGTCTTGTTCACTAGCTTGCTGCCTATGAACCCAGCAATCAATCCCAACACGATCCAGGCCAAAATCGACATAATCCGTCTCCTTAGTATTTAGTTATTTGCTACTTTGGTTGCATCGAAGGCAATTTCAAGACTCGGCGCGGACCGGGGGCGCCCCCTTTGTCGAAGGCAATCCCCGTCATACGTGACTCTCAAGCAGCCTTGCTGTATGCATCTGAGCCGTGCTGTTTAACCATTTTGTTGTAGACGCCCATTAATAGAAATGCCGCCGGCCACTGTCCACAAACAACGCCCAGTCATCCTTGCCTACGATCTTTAGAATGGCTGAAGCTGTGATGGCACCAAATGCTGCCGCCAAATAGCCGGAACTTGGAATCTTGGACGTTTGGGACTCAATGGCACCCGTGAAACGATCTTCTGAAACCCCACCGCGAACTTTGTCTTCCATGAACACTCCTTTTCATTGACTCGTTGTGTTTCGTCGGAAATGGATCGCCGTAGTCGCGTTGATTAAGCGGCGCGCTTTTGCGTCTTCTTTCCTGCCGGGGATGAGTCCTGTTGGTTGTCAGAACCCTCTTCGTTGGCTTTCGTGTTGATATCTGTAGCGAGCTCGGCGAGTTTTTCGTCGGTTTGCTTTTCTTCCGCTAGAGTCTTTTCGAGCAACGATGCGTGCTTCGTTTGTCCGAGTACCTCAGCGAACTCGCAGACGGCGCTATACGCTGCCATCTCGTAGTGCTCCACCCGCCGCGCCGCACCGATTAATCCTGCGTCCAATACGGCGTCTTCAAAGCCTTCTTCCATCACCTCAGAGCCTTCTTTGACCAGCCCCTGCATGCCGACGCACTTCTTGCCCTTCGGGCTCTCGTCCAGCGATTGGAAGATCTCTTCAAGACGTTGAACGTGGACCTTCGTTTGTTCCAGGTGCTCTTCGAAGCCAGTTCGTAGTTCGTCTGAAGACGCTGCTTTTGCCATCTTTGGCAGCGCTTTGAGCAGTTGAGTCTCTGCGCTAAACAGGTCTTTCAATTCGTCCACGTACAGTTTTTTCAAATTCTCGTTTGGCATTTTCCCTCCAGGAAATGAGTTCGTTCAGTGGGCGAGGCAAAGGCGACACTCCCACCATCGTTTAGAAATACGGGGCGGCGAACCAATATCCGTAATCGCGAGGATTCAGTTCGCTGCCCCCGTGGCTCAGGCTACTTCGCGGAAGCGAGCCGTATCGTCGTTGTCGGCTGTGGTTTCGCCGGTGGAGGACACATCCTGTGCGCCCGTGCGCTCCAAGATTTCCTTTGCTTTCTTGGTCCAAGAAGAATCGTCAGAATGAACGGACAGAAGAATCCCGCCATCCTTAACGCGGCCTTCGTACCGCTTGGCTTCGTACTCGGGGATTCCCATGCCGATCAGAGCACCCGTAAGCCCACCTACCGCTCCACCAACTCCTGCTCCAGCAAGGGCGGCCATAATCGGCCCGGCGGCGATGAACGGCCCCAGTCCAGGAATGGCGAGGGCACCGATACCGAGTAACCATCCCAAACCACCACCTAGCACCGCGCCGGTTCCGGCACCTGTTGTGGCACCTTCAGGCGCCTTCGTGTTCTTCTCATGAGCAAAATCCTTCGTGCCAGCACCCTCGGGAAGAAGTACTGAAATGTCTGAGTTCCGAAAATTGGCGGTTTTCAATGCGTCCACCGCATTCTCGGCGCTCATTCGATCCGGATAAATGCCAAATACTGCCGTATTCTTACCTGCCATGTTTGTTTCTCCTTTTGTCTCTTAAGTTATTGTTGCGATTTGATGTTCAGCTCGCTGGTGACCTTGTGTTCACCGGCAACTTCAGTCGCCTTGGCCTCGATCGCTCTCTTCTCGTCCTCTGATCGCACCGGCCCCTTGAGCGTTACCTGACCGCCCTGCGTAACGATCTTGATGTTGTGTGCATATGTGGAGAGCGACTTGTCTTTCATGATGGATTGACGAATCTGCTGCGTGATGTCGCGATCAGAACGATCGTCCTTTTGCTGATCTGCGGCGGGCTCGCTCTGATTCCGATCCCGTTCGTTGACCTTGGTGTTGTCGGGAGCAGTTGGCTGAGTTGTGGGTTCTTGCGCAAGTGCGAACGCTCCACTGCCGAGCAGCAGACCGGTGCACAGAAGATTACGAACAGCAGTTCTATAAAGAGCTTTCATGGTTATTTCCTCCTGAATGAAAATCTCGAGCGATCCAAAGCGTTCGATTGCTCTCGAACGCTTTGGGAAGGGGAAGCGTTTAGGGAGTCTGGATGGTCAAACGGTCCTGGACTTCCCGATCACCGGCATACGATCTGGCGATTCGAACTGCCTTGTCACGGTCATCCGCGCTGACCACGGATCCTGACAGTTTCACCGCATCGGCCGACATAGTCACCTGGATGTCCTTGCTTTCCAGACCGGGCTCGCTCCTGAGTTTCTCCTCAATTGCGCCCTTTGCTTCCCTGGAACTCAAGGCCTCATTCTGTCTGCCGGTTTTCTGCGCTTCCGTGCGGCGGCCCGACGCTTCGGCAACATTTGCCTCAGTGCCATACTTTTTCACTGTAGCCATGAATTTGTGCGAACCTTCGGGAGCTTTCACCTGCCCCTTCAGGATCTGGGCTGACGGGATCATCCGCCCGTACAGAATGCGGGTTCCGTCTTTGTCTTGCGTGATGGAGGCGCCATTCACAGTAACGCCGGCAAAAGCTCCACGCGCACGAGAGTACGTAAGGACTTCGGCGAGCATCTTCCAATCTGTCTCTCCCTGCACATGCCGTCCGACGGGCCCTGCAGCAGCGGAAGCGTCAGCACCGATCTTGAACTTGCTGGAAAGCATTTTTTCCATTCCGTTGTCATTCATGACCAGCATGACCACGTCGATCGCTTCGCCGCCAATCTGCAATCCCCAACTACCCCCAGTGACAGAGAAAGGGGCGGGAGCGCTCCATCCGGAACTAGTGCGGCAGGTGGCGACTCCTCTACCGTGCCGGCCCCCAAAGACAAAACCTATTTTGATCATCGAGGGTATGACTACCACGCACTTCGCGGAGTCAAGAAGTTCCTCCGGAATCCCCTTGTCGGGTGTTCCCATGATTTCGTCTAACACGGTTGCAGCGGCATCCATGCGTTTAGCCTGCTCCGACGGTTCTTCCGCCGCGGTCGCCATTGTGCTCGCCAAGAAAGTTGCTGCGAGCACCGTAAGAATTCCTAATTTGAATCTCATCAAAAAACACCTCTTGCGCGAATCCGCGCGATTCTTATGTAACCGACTACACACTCCCGGTCACTTGTATTGGATTGGAGAATTGCGGGTCGCCAACCGACATCAGTGTCGATTCCCGCCCAGTGACCAGGAATGATAAGGAAGCTGTGTTTGACGATATCGGGAAGAGCGAACTGGCACTATCCCCCTCGCGCTGTACAAATCCAGACGACGTCCTGTAGGGTGCGGCCGGGGGCGTGAAGTCGCAGCGACGCTTCGCTGCATACGTCCTCCTACGCATACTGGCTACGGGTGCTGGCTAGGCCACCTAGGCTGCCGAATCGCAGCGCTGGCCCGCTTTTTCACTCGTACAGTCTGCAGGGTATTCCCCCCTCACACTAAAAGGAAGATGGTGTGACGGGGTCGCGTTTAAAGTGGCAAGTCTCGTGATGATTGTCGATGATCACGCGGTGATCAGGCGCATGGTGCGCGAAGTGTTCGAAGCTGAAGACTTAAACGTCTTTGACGCGGCGAACGGTGCTGAGGGCGTCCAGAAGGCGCAGGAGGTAAAACCCAGCCTCATAATTCTCGATCTGTCTATGCCGGTGATGAATGGATTGGATGCAGCACGGGAATTGAAGGTGTTGATGCCGCACGTCCCGTTGTTAATGTTCACGAATAACCCCGGATGGATTGTGGAGAAAGAGGCTCGCTCTGCGGGCATCTCTGCGGTCATTTCTAAGTCTGACTCTAACGGCTTGAAGCAACTGCTCGCCCGAGCGAAAGCACTTCTTGGCCGGGACGAAACGAGTGCTCAACGCGCTTCTTGACAAGAACATTTATGCCCGACTGCGAAAGACGTTAATCTGGCGATGCTAAGGCTGGCAAAGAAGCCAATTGCCGGATTGAATCCCAGGGACTTTTTCGGCGATAGGATGCTTAGCTGGTCAGGCACTCGCATGAAATTTGCGACTGCGTTGACAGCTCAGAGGCTGTTCAAGCTACCTCTTGCTGAGTCTTGCTCTGGTCACTTGTGTGTCGTGCGTTCAATGATACGCACAACGCCATAGCTTTTGCATCCACCGTTGTAGGTTGTAGCTTTCGACATCGGGCAATCGCACCTGAGACTATGCAGCAGAAATGCTGCGGACTGACTCGCCATTTTCTTGAGAATCAGTGGATGCCAGTTCGGTTAAAGGAATGCAAATGATGATCGTCGTTCCGGCATCGTCGGACTTGATTTCCATTGATCCGCCCAAGTCTCGCACTCGCTCCCGCATACCCTCTAGTCCTACCCCCGTTCCAGAGCCAGATTCGCGCACACGTTGTAGCCGATCTTTTGGTATTCCTTTACCGTTGTCACTTACATCAAGCTGAATGTGTTTGGTGTCAACAAAAAGACGGATGTCCACTTCCGAAGCACTAGAGTGTCGATGAACATTCGTGAGAGCTTCTTGCACGACACGAAACAGAGCAGTTTCTATGTCTGTATCGAGCCGACCTAGCTCGGCTGGCAAATCAAGCTTTACCTGAATGTCGCTGCGTTGAGCGAAGCCTTCCACATACCACTGAAGGGCCGACCTCAAACCAGCTTCGTCCAACAATGGTGGGTGAAGCAGATGGGAGATGGTGCGTGTTTCAGTCAGACACTTGTCCACGATCTCCGAGCACTCCGAAGCAACTGCGGCTTGCCTGCCCTCCATGGTTGAGAGGAGATCGAGACTCATCTTTATGGCCGTCAAGTACTGCCCTAGACTGTCGTGCAATCCTCTAGCAATCCTGCGGCGTTCCTCGTCCTGCAAGCTGAGGATTCTCGCACTAAGGTGCCTGGCGGCTTCTTCAGCCCGCTTGCGGGCAGTAATGTCGGTATTGATTTCAAGCCAACCCGCTGGTTTCCCCTCGTTGTCCCGCAATGTCGTCCAGCGGCTGGTAACCACGATCTGACTCCCGTCTCGTTTGATTTGCCGAAGTTCTCCTTTCCATTTGTCGGTACTTTTAATCTCTTCCACAGAGACGGGAAACTCCGTGCGGAGAACTTCGTGAGTTGACCTGCCCACAGCCTCGGCGCTTGTCCACCCATACAGCCGTTCGGCTCCTTCATTCCAATAAGAAATTTTGTCTTCGGCACACCGAACAAAAATTGCATCGTTCACCAAGTCAAGCAGAGTTGCTTTCTGCAATAGCTCGGATGCCTTTTGCTCAAGCTCGGCGGTTCGTTCGCTCACTCGAATTTCAAGTTCTTGACGAGCCTCGATCAGAGATTGTTGCAACTTCCGCTGTTCGTGGATGTTTGTGTTGGTTCCGAACCAGCGGACGATGTTGCCCTCGCTATTGCGGACTGGTCTGATGCGGGTCAGGAACCAGCGGAAAACGCCGTCAGCACCACGCAGGGGAAATTCCATCTCAAAAGTCCGTCCCGTCGCCAACGACGCTTTCCATTGTTCCAGTACGGAGGGCAAAATTTCCGGGTCATGCACCGATTGCCAGCCCCACCCTTCCATTTGTTCAGGTGTAGTGCCCGTGTACTCGTACCATCGTGCGTTGTACCAGAAGATGTGACCGTCGCCGCGTGCCATCCAGCATAGCTCTGGGATGGAGTCTGCCAGCAAGTGGAATTCGCTTTCCTTCTCTTGAACTGCGTCCTCGACCGAGCGTCTCTTATGGTGCGACCTGCGGTTGGCCTCGCCAAGAGCGATGATGAAACCAGAAAGCAGTCCAAACCCAGCCAGCGTACCAATTTGAGTTTTGGGGTCTTCTACGCGGAAGGAATGCACGGGCGGAAGAAACCAGTACCAGACCCCAAGAGCATTTATCAGGGTCGTGACAATAGATGGCCAAAGACCGCAGTACCAAGCCGAGAAAACGACCGCAGCCCAGACAGTAAAGTAAGGGCTGTTCGCCCCAAGCAAAGGCGAAAGCGCCTGTCGGAGCAGCAGTGCGAGAACCGCAGCGAGCACCGCGACAGTGTACCGTCCGGCAGTTGATTGCTTGTCAACGGTTGAGTTGAGAGAAGTCTCCATGTTCAACCCTCACCCTACAGAGCGAAATAGAGATTTACAAACTGCCTTCGTCCAAGGCGAGAACCTTACCGCAAATGATATAGCGCGTCTGTTCGTCACCGACAGATCAAAACAACGCCACTCAACGATGCTGCCTACTGGGTTTGGTTCCAGACGTACAGGTAATTGGCGTCCGTAGCGGTCGCAACGTTACGACCCCCTTTACGGGTTGCGCGATTCAACGCTGCACGAACCCTTTCCTTGCCTTCCGCCAGTTCAGCCAAGGGCACCTTGAGTGCAACGCCCTCTTTTAGTTGATCGAGATCAGCGAGAACTTTGGTGACGATCTGTTTGTGCTTTCCATTTCGACCTTGCGGGACATCCTTTTGCGACATCGTGTGGAAATTCATCGGTTCTTTCTGGGATCGCGGGCTCATGATTGACTCCTTGCGTTAGACCCACACGTTAACGTAACGTCGCGTAAGAGTAATCGCACAATTGCGGTTCGTCAAGAGAAATTAAACGCAGCCACGACAGTCTGACCGATACGAACACTTCCCCTAAAACCGATCCGCGCCCAAATCCTGTTATTTCAATGGGTTAACCAAGACTGAATGAAATTCCGTTTCCGTAACAATATGACCCGTACGACCTCCCGCCTGCTACTGTTGAGACGATCAGAAGGGAGTAATCGCAATGCAGAAGTCCAAGACACATTTCCAGCAGATTCCGGTAGAGCTTGTGAAGAAGATTGCCAAAGAGCACGCTTCAGACGACAACGATGAAAAAGACGGTGCGGAGACAACAATTGGAACCAGCAAGTTGAGGCCGCATCGTTTGCCTTCGCTGGGGAAAACCCAAAGAGAGTCTAACCATGGAATTCTCAAACGAAACGAACACGGACGAAGGTATTCCGTACGCAGAATGGCGAGAGCCCTACCAACAAGCTCTGCTTGAACTCGACCAGAAAAAATTGATTGAGCGAATCGCCGCTGCGGAAACGGCAATTTCCAATCGGCTGCGAGCCATTGCTGGAGATTCTAACCATCACGCTGAGCGACAGGCTATTGAGGATGCTCTTTCATCACTGCGCGTACTCAAGCGCAACAGCCTTTGAGCGGAATGGCACGATCCTAGCGCCCTGAAACAACGGGGCAGAGTCAGGAGGCTTTGTGGAAGAGCCTACGAAATCACAAATGAAATGCTCAATCTGCAATCAGCCCGTTGCTCTTGAAATCGCCAAAACGGATGATTTCGGGCAGGCCGTGCACGAGGAATGCTATGTCCTCAAACTTGGTGTCGAGTCCAGCCGAGCTGCCGTCCAACACGCAGAACAAACGCAGACCCTCAATATTCACCACAGTCTCAGTGACAAGACCAGATTTATTGAAAATTCCTTGCCGCTGATTGCGAGCAGTGGGAATGGCGATTTGAAACGTGCCCTCGCAGAACTGGTTCAGATGGCTGCGGAATCGGCACATTCCAAGTTCGGGTCGTTCTACGTAGTTGACCCGGCAGAGAACGTCTTGAAACCCCTAGTGACGTACGGAGGACGGTTTCAGACATGCTAAGCGATCCACTGTTTGAATCACCAAGAGAGGCAGCGGTGAAATCTCCCATCCGCGCCGGTTTCTCCGTTCCCGTCATTGACCAGAACGGCAATTGCCTACCCCTGAAGAGATTGTCCGCAATCAGACTTGGGCGCAAATGATCGCTCACACGATCTCCGTTTACAAGGAGTCTTCCCAACCTGCTTGACGGGGTCGATAAGAGCACAAGGTAAGCCTATAGACTGTGATTCGTCAAAAAGGTCTCTGCCTGTCGGTGTTCAGACGACTTGCAGGGCTCGGATATACTTACGCCTCGGCAATGACGTCATGTACTCGACAACTTCGCTCTGTTCCTGGGCTGTAAGCCCCCAGGCTAAAGCAAGAGTCGTAGTGCGTCACAACGTCGGCCAGTGTCGCAAATCGACCATCGTGATAAAAACCACCCTTAGTGTGGGTCGACGTTAGGTTACATCTGGAAGATTTTGGGGGGAGCGACGGGGCTCGAACCCACGGCCTCCTGCGTGACAGGGCAGCGTTCCGCCGACAGGAAGTCAGATTTTCTCGTCAACAAGTTCCTCAGACAGGGCCTTGTTCTCCGCCGATCCAGACGCGACACACATCTAATCGCGTTAAGTCTGTCCAAAGCACTCGCGCAGCCGCTAGCATTAACTTTTCCCGATACATCATTATTTATTAAGGTGGTTAGAAGCTTAGAGCGCAAAATCGATGAAAGGCTGCGCTCTTCGACGCGTCGCATAGCAGCAAATCGATGACACTCAATGAGATGAAACTCAGGTGTCCTTCGCCGAGTGCGTTGTTTCCACCCACGATAGAGGGCTTGTTTGCTGTCGAGCGGGCTTTAGGAATTTCGCCTAACTCATTGAAAAGATGGTGGCCAGGGACGGAGTTGAACCGCCGACGCCAGCCTTTTCAGGGCTGCGCTCTACCACCTGAGCTACCTGGCCACGCTTAAGCCCGCGCTCGATCTGCGCGCGGACTGTCCGCTTCACGCTGATTTTGGCGGGATTGCTAACCGAACGAAACCACTCCAGTGCCGGAAGCGTGCGGAACGCAGTTGATTATAGCAATGCTGAAGCATTCGCTCAACGCGAAGACCCGAACCAAGAAACGGAAATATGATCCTTAAGGACTGTTGTACCTCTCCGCCGACAATCTGGAGTGCGCAGCATAGCTTCGGTCGGTGGTTGGGTTGCACTGCTCCTTAGTGACAAAAGCTAAGGACGCTGGAGCGGAATCCAGCGTCCTGAATTCGCAACTGGAACACGGCTTTACTTGCTACTTTCCTCCTGCGGCGCCGTGCCCTCCAAGCCATGAGGCCAACTGAGACTCCTGCTGCGACTTCAAACTGACACAGTTGTTGATGCGCTCGATCGATTGCTTGTACGTACGTTCTGCCGCTTCAACCTTGTGGGCGGCGAAAAAGTCTGCCACCTGATCCCGCATCCCTGAGTCGCAGAAGCTGCTGGTCGCATTTACGACCTGGGCACTGGCGAAGGGTCCTCCTGATTTCTGGATCGCATCCCAGTGCGACTGGATGAAATCCCAAGCCAGCTTTTCGCCTGCCCAGTTCTGCAACACTCCGGTCACAAGTTGCAAGGCGTCCTGCGAACGCACGTCAGGTGATATGGCGAACTCCAGCGTCCGTTGCAGCAGTTTTGGATCGCTGAATTGCGGTAGCGTGAAGAAGTACATGTAGTACTCCTCGGGTGACTTTGGATTCTTCAATGCCGCCATCACGCGGTCGTAAAATGCCCGGTCGCCGTTCAACGCAGCTAGTGCGAGACCGCTGCTGGCAAGGTCGCGATCGACAGACGCGGAATCTTCCAGAGTCTTATCCGCAATCTTTCGCGCCTCAGCCAGAGTCTCCGGATCGCGGGCGTCGTAGCCCAGTCCATGGAACAGACGAGTTCGCAGCGCCTTTTGCTCGTCACTCTCGCCCGGCTTCGGTTCCCATCCCACATCCTTCATGATCGGAGTCAGATACTGGCGGAGCCATGCGCGGTAGGAATCGCGGTCACCATCGTTCACGAGATATTGACCGATGTAGTTGAGCCGCACCAGCACGTCTTCCAACACCGCGCGGTTGCGATCTGTTTCGAGACCTTGCGCGAATGCCAGGTAGTCTCCAACGGGTTCGCTTCCGACACGCACCGACGCCCAGATGTCCGACTGCAGAGCAATGCGCTCCGCGGGAGACAGCTTGCTCTCGGCATCTTTGGCCAGAGCCCGCACGGCATCGGGTTGGTACGCGACGCGATAGTAACCAGTAGCCCCGGCATTTGCCAGAACCCAGGTCGAGCATCCCGGCAGGGTAAAGGATTCCTCTTTCTTGGTGAGCAGCTCACATTTCTCGGTCCCTTGACCATTCGCAGATCCCTTCAGGCAGAGCGGGATCTCCCACGCCTCAGCGTTGGCTGCCTCGAACTTGGCTCGGTCGTAGAAATAACGTTGCTGCGCCAGTGTGACTCTCGTGGAACTCCCCGAACATTGTGCCTTAACGTTGATGATGGGTACGCCCGGCTGTTTCACAAAGGTTGGCATGATGTGGTCGACGGGCTTCCTGGAGACTTTCGCTTGCGCGTCCCAGAAGTCGCCGGCCGTTGCATTGCCGTACTCATGCTGCTTCAGATAGGCGTTCACCCCCTGCCGGAAAGTTTCCTCGCCGAGATAAGCTTCCAGCATGTGCAGCACCGCCGCCGCCTTGCCGTATGCGATTCCATCAAATAGTTCCTGAATCTGTGCCGGGGTATCCGCGGCCTGGTGAATGGGACGGGTATTGGCCAGCGAGTCTACGTTCATAGTTCCGGCGGCCTGGCTTACATCGTCGAGATTAAAATTCCATTCTGGCTTCCACGCCTCGACCGGTTTGCTCGACATCCACGTGGCGAAGCCCTCGTTCAGCCAGATATCGTCCCACCACTTCATCGTGACCAGATCGCCAAACCACTGGTGCGCCATCTCATGTGCAATCACCGAGGCGATAGTTTTCTTCAGTTCGATAGAGCCTTGCTTCTCATCGATCAGCAGAATTACTTCGCGGAAGGTGATGCAACCTGTGTTCTCCATCGCGCCCGCGGAGAAGTCAGGCAGGCCGATCAGGTCCAGCTTGCCGTAAGGATATTTAACACCGAAATACTTGTCGTAGTAGCTGAGAACGTGTTCCGCCGACTCCAGCGCGAACTTGCCCATCTCCTTCTTTCCCGGAGTGCCGTAAACACGAATTGGGATACCATCGGCAGACCCTTCGATGTATTCAAAATCACCGATCACCAGCGCGGCCAGGTATGACGACATTTTCGGCGTCGTGGCGAAACGCATGGTGTGCTGGTTTTCACCCGGACCCGGCGTGTCGGAAATTATCTTCGAATTGGAAATCGCCACATGTCCCTTGTGGGCTACGGCGGTAATGTCAAAAGTGGCTTTGTAGTCCGGCTCATCAAATGATGGATACGCACGCCGCGCGTCTGTGGCTTCGAATTGAGAGGCCGCATACTTGCGCCCTTGATCGTCTTTGCCAAGGTAAAGGCCGCGCATCTGACTGTTGAGGATGCCGTTGTATTTGATGTGGATGGTCGCCGATCCCGCCGCCAACGGTTTCTCAACCGACAGCGTAACCATTTCCTTTTCTTTGTCGGGTGTGACTTTAGCTTTCTGCGTCGCGCCGCCGCTAGTCATGGACACGTCCTCGAAGTCAATGTCAATCGCGTTCAGCGTGATCTCGGAGGTGGGCTGGAAAACTCGAATCGCGATGATCTCGTCGCCCGCAAACGTCGCTTTGTCCAGATCGGGGGTGAATGTCAGCTTGTAATTTTCTGGCCGGGCCACCGCCGGCAGCCGCTGCGCCAATGCCAGCGAAGCTACTACGAGTGCGAACGCACATAGGGCAAAAACTCGCTTCATATATTTTCCTCGGGGGGTGTCTGTTGACTCTAACTATGACGCTCGTCTTCGAAAGCACCGCAAATAGGGACGCTACCAAGACCGCTGTCACATTGTACGGAAACTGCAATCGCAAAGTTCACCGCGTACGAACTAGGCTAACATTGGACATCACGGTCCCGTTCAGGATCGTTTTGCTGCAACGGTTGACCCCAAACCAATAAGGGATTTCCCGATAGTCTGCCACGGCAAACACCGCCAAGTCGGCATCTTTCCCCGGCTCAATGCTTCCCTTCCGATGGCCCAGTCGCAGCGCCCAGGCACCGTTAATTGTACCTGCGGCAATCACTTCCGCCGGAGACATCTTCATATGCGTCGAGGCCAGAGACATTGCCATCGGCATGCTCAGGGTCGGAGACGTGCCGGGGTTATAGTCCGTGGCCAAGGCAACGGGCACTCCGGCATCAATCAACTTGCGCGCCGGCGGATACTCATCCAGCCCGAGAAAATAGTTGGCCCCCGGCACCAGCGTCGCTACGGTGTCTCGCTTGGCCAACTGCGGGATGTCATCCTGGTTCACGTGGTCCATGTGATCGAACGACGCCGGATCAAAGCGCAAGAACGGCCAAAGCACTGTCTCTGTGAGTTGACACATGTGCGCCCGAACTGACAGCCCATGGCGTTCGGCGGCTGCAAAGATCTTTTCGGTATCTTCGACAGTGAAAGCCCCTCGGTCGCAGAAAACGTCCACGAACTGCGCGAGCTTCTGCCTCGCTGCTCGGGGGATCATCTCTTTACAGACGATTTCAACGTAATTTAGTGAGCGGCCCTGAAATTCTCTTGGGACGACATGAGCCCCTAAGAGGGTTGGAACCACCGTTCCCGGCCAGCGGGCAGCGGCTTCTCGGATCGCCTGCAAAGATTTCATCTCGGACTCGACCGTCAGTCCGTAGCCCGATTTCGCCTCGACCGTGGTCGTCCCGTGGATCGCCATGTCGTGCAGCGCTGAAAACACTCTTGCTGCCAGGGCGCTCTTCCCTGCCCTGCGCACACCGTCGACGCTGGCGCGGATGCCACCGCCGGCCTGAGCCATCTCCTGGTAGGACGCACCCTCGATTCGCTTCTCAAAATCCACCAGCCGCGGGCTGACGAAAACCGGATGGGTGTGCGAATCAACAAAGCCGGGCGTGACAACTTCTCCGGCGCAATCGATTTCGGTAACGTTCTTACGATTCTTTTTCAGCCAGGGGTCGCGTAGGGCGTCTTTGGTCGTGCCTACAGAAACAATCTTGCCGCCAACACACAGCACGGCGCCGTCTTCGATGATTCCGAGTTCCCTGAGCTCCTGCCCACGACGCGGGCCAGATTTGTGAGAAACCGAGTGTAGCGCGAGAAGCTGGCCGATGTTGATCAGTAACAACGCTGGCTTCGTCTGGGATTTGCTCTTCCGGTTTAGACTCAAGCAGCAGATAGTTTAGCAGGCAGATCGGTCCGCTTCGGGATCGTAGTTTCGCTTGGCTGAGATGGACGACCCGCATTCCGGCGGATCTTTGAAGCCTCTAGCTCCCCATCGGCACCTTCACGCCCGTCTTCGTCGCGAACGCCTTCGCCTCGTCATACCCCGCATCCACATGGCGAATCACCCCCATGCCTGGGTCCGTGGTTAGCACGCGCTCGATACGCTTCGCCATCATCTCCGTTCCGTCGGCCACCGTCACCTGTCCCGCATGAAGCGAATAGCCAATGCCCACGCCGCCGCCGTTGTGGATGGAAACCCACGACGCGCCGGCTGCGGTGTTCAACAGAGCGTTGAGCAGTGGCCAGTCGGCCACCGCGTCACTGCCGTCTTTCATGCTCTCGGTCTCGCGAAAGGGAGACGCGACCGAACCGCAGTCCAGATGATCGCGTCCAATTACGATCGGAGCTTTGATCGTTCCCTTTTTCACCAAATCGTTCATCGCGACGCCGAACTGGGCGCGTTCACCGTATCCCAGCCAGCAGATGCGAGCCGGCAGTCCCTGGAACTTGATGCGCTTGCGGGCCAAATCAATCCAGCGCCGCAGAGTGCGGTTCTCGGGAAAAAGTTCCAGCACAAGGTCATCGGTGACGTGGATGTCGGACGGCTCACCCGATAGCGCCACCCAACGAAACGGTCCGCGTCCTTCGCAAAACAGCGGACGGATGTAAGCTGGCACGAATCCCGGAAAGTCATAAGCATTGTTCACTCCGCGTTGAAAGGCAAATGTACGGATATTGTTGCCGTAGTCGAATGTAACCGCGCCCATTTTCTGCAACTGCAGCATTGCTTCCACATGGCGAGCAATGGCGTCGAGGGATCGCTCCTGGTAAGCCTGCGGATCACGACCGCGCAGTTCAATCGCCTCGGCGAGCGTCATGCCGTTGGGCACGTAACCGTTCAGCGGATCGTGCGCCGAAGTCTGGTCGGTCAAAATGTCAGGGACGACGCCACGCTCAGCCAATTGGGGAATGATATCGGCGCAATTGCCGACCAGCCCGACCGAAACGTTTTCTTTCTTGCGCACTGCATTCTTCAAAATTCGCAGAGCTTCATCGAGCGTGCTGACCATGAAGTCGCAGTAGCCCGTCTTCAGCCGCTTCTTGATGCGCTGCGGATCGACGTCGATACCCAAGAATGTCGCGCCGGTCATGGTCGCAGCCAGGGGCTGAGCTCCCCCCATGCCTCCCATGCCGCCGCTCACGATCAGTTTGCCGGCAAGATCGCCACCAAAGTGTTGGTCTCCGGCGGCGGAGAAAGTCTCAAAGGTCCCCTGCACAATTCCCTGCGAGCCGATGTAAATCCACGAGCCCGCCGTCATTTGCCCGTACATCATCAGCCCGGCACGTTCCAATTCGTTGAACTTCTCCCAGTTCGACCAATGTCCCACCAGGTTTGAGTTGGCGATGAGTACGCGCGGCGCCTGCTCGTGGGTTTTGAAAACGCCTACAGGCTTGCCTGATTGCACCAACAAGGTTTCGTCATTTTCCAGATTCTTCAGTGCCTTGACGATCGCGTGATACGCCTCCCAACTGCGCGCCGCCCGTCCGGTTCCGCCGTATACGACCAAGTCCTTGGGACGCTCAGCGACTTCCTCGTCGAGGTTGTTCATGAGCATGCGCATTGCGGCTTCCTGCTGCCAGCTCTTACAAGTAATGGAATTCCCCCGCGGTGCACGGATGGAAGTTGGGGCCTGTGAGATTTCCGTTTCGACCGGCATGGTTAGATGGTATTGCTTCCTATGGCGGTGTGCAATTCACCGAGCGCGGTACCACCAGGAACACAACTCACGCGACCACCATACAGGTGGCGCGTCAGAAAGATCGGAAGCTCAACAATGCAAGGTGATTACTCACCAGCTGCTGTAGGCCGTGCCGTCGCTGGCGTTCAAATTGGAGGCTGAATGCACGTCACTGATGCCGGGATCCTGCTGGTCCACGGCCAACAGCACATCTTCCTGCACCACCTCCCAGTTCGCCTGCCCGGTCAGTGGATCATTCGGAATCTGACGAAGGTACCCAGCCTGAATGATGTCATCAAGGCTCTGGGGCGCTTTCTGCTTGTCGAGGGTATATTGCGAAATCACCGAGCGCAAAGTAAAGAGGTCTTGCCGCAGTACAGCCTCCCGTGACCGCACGATAGATTGGTTGTAGATGGGCACCGCGACCGCAACCAGGATCATAATAATGCTGATGACGATCATCAGCTCCAGCAAGGTGAAGCCGCGAACGGTTCGAAGCAGCTTAGGCCGGGTGGGAGAGCTTGTGACAGGTCGACCGGATGGACTCAGCTGACAGGTCCCCCCGAACTCGACTCCAAGCGCGCCGGCCTCCGTGCGTTGCTCCGAACTAGTGCAGCCTCTCGCCATTTACCAATCCTTGTACTTGCTGCCGTCTAACCCTGTGCCCTGAGACTTGGTATAGACGTCGAATACGTTTTGTCCACCCCAGGAATCAGAATCGGGATCGTCCTGCATCGAGCGCATTCCCCACTCGCTGCTGTTCGTCATCGGATCCACCGGGATTTTGCGCAGGAAGCGAATCTTCTTTCCCTGGACTTCTTCGCCCTTGACCAGCGTTTCCAGGTCGGGAGGATAATTTTGGGTTCCCACCTTAGTCTGGAACGCGTTCCGCTCAGCCGCGTCTTTGTAACGGTCGATGGCATCGCGCATTTCCCACAAGTCCCGGCGCAGTTCGCGTTCCTTCTCTCTTTTGATCGTGACCCGCGCCAACGGGACCGCCATCGAGGTGAGAATGAGCAGGATCATTGTGGCGATGATCAACTCGAGCAGCGTGAAACCATGCTGGAGGCCGATGCTTCGACCCCGATGGAATGTGGACAGCTTCATCGTTCCGTCGTTTTCAAACTTTCCGGTTGCGCGGCGCCTACCGAAGCTCCTATTGGATGGTCACAGAAGCCTGCGCGCCGTTCACGGTGATGGCTTGCATGCCGGGATCGCGCGCTCCGCCACGAGTAATGGTCAAGGGCGTCTGCCCGTTCGACTTCGCCTGAAAAGTCATGGTTACCACCGCGCCCTGGCCCGAAACTCCGCCCGCTCCCGGTGGCCGTGTGGCCGTGATCTGCAGCGTGCCGCTGGTTTCGTCTTCGCGGTGCACGAGCGCCACAGCTTGGCCATCCTGCGAGAGGAAGCCGCCGTTGGAGACATTCACCAACTGCATCCGCGCCGGATCGTAGTTCAGTTGCACGGGCACCGAATAAACGTTTTGCGCCCCGGAGAGGAGCAGGTTCACGACAAACGTGCCACCCTTGGTTGCGGTGATGGTTGCCGGATCAAACATAAAGCTTGCGCCGCTTGCCGAAGGAGCAGGCGATGCGGGATTCGCCGGAGCCGCATTTCCCGGAGCCGGATTTGTGGGGACTTGATTCGGGGCTTGACCTGGCGCGGGCTGCGCCGCTGGAGTTGAGGCTGCGGGAGCCGCCGCGGCCCGGTTCAAATGACGCAACTCAATCGTAGTCGAGGTACCGATATCGATTGCGCGCTGATTCATTTCATTTATATCAGCGCCGCGAATAATATGCGGGATGATGGCAAAAACAATCTCGTTTTCGCGATTATCGGAGGTGGTCTGGCTGAACAAATACTTGAGAATCGGAATCTGAGCCAGTCCAGGAATGCCGCTGAGAGATTTCGTCTGCTGGTTTTCCAGAATTCCGCCCAGAAGGTTCACTTCCCCATCTTTGAGGCGAATCTCATGCTCCACCTTGCGCTGCCCGATGATGGGCTGAGTAATTCCGCCAATGTCCTGCGAGCCGGTGACGGCTGAGATATCCATTGAAATCTTGAGTGAAACCTCGCGTCCCGCGTGCACGTGGGGCGTAATATCAATATTGACGCCCACATCCAGATATTGAAACTGCGTGTTCACCAGCGGGTTAATTCCCACACCCCCGATGCCAGGCTGGAACGAACCGGTAGCGACAGGTACGCGGTCACCTATCTTGAGGCTAGCTTTCTGGCCGTCCAGCGCACGAATCTGCGGGTTCTGCAATAGCTTAGTATCACTGTCACTCATCAGCGCCGACAGATTTGCTGCGGGAATGCTGACTGTGAAATCAGTAGCATTCAGGTTCCCTAACTGGTTGAGATTGAGCTGGTTGGAAGAATTGGAGGTCGGCGCAACCGTCGTCGTCCCATTCGTGGCGGTCGTAGTGGGGGTAGTGGGGGTAGTGGTATTGATATTGTTCTGTAGAGTCACTGTGGCGCTGGTCGGCGGGTTGATGCCGTAGGTATGCTTCTTGTCTTTACTCACCTGCATCACCGCGATCTCAATCATCACTTCTGGACGCGCCTTATCGAGGTCGTCCACTAACTTCTGGGCCAGCGCAATCTGATCGGGCGTTCCCCGCACCACCAGCGCATTCTGCGACAGCAGTTGTTGCACGCGCTGCACATCCAGCACGGCGCGGATGGCGTTCACCACATCCTGCAGCTCGGTGGGCTGGGAAAGGTTCGACAGGTAGAAGGTTTTGAGAACGCTTTGCTCAAGCTCTTTGCGCTTCGCTGGGTTATCTTGGGCAACGAAAATCGTATTCGGAGTAACCGGACGCCAAAAGGTCTTCGACTCCAGCGCCGTGATCTCGAGCGCGTCCTCCAGGGTCACGCCGTTCAACTCGACTTTGATGCGCCGCGAGGTGTAGTCAGGATCAAATAGCACATTGATGCCGGCTAACTGCCCGATAGTCTGATAAATCACCTTGGAATCTTCCGTAAGCTTGACCGTAATGGGGACGTTCGAGATGGGAGCGAGTTCGACCGGACCTTGTGCTTCCTTCACCCTACGTTCCAGGCTGTTTGGCGGGCCGGCAGCCTGCGGCGGAGGATTCCGGGCGTCGTTAATGATCTTCAGCGTGCGATTCAGTTCCTGCTTCGCGATGAAAAGCGAGGGGTCGATGTCCAGGGCCTTGCGAAACTCAGCGACGGCCTCGTCCATGTTTCCGTCGTCACGCAGTTTCTGTCCCCGGTGTACATGCGAAGAAGCAGCCAGAAATCGCGAACGCTCGAAAGCGGCCCGGTAGCGCAAGTCCTTGGGTTTTAGGTCGTAGGCCTGCTTGTAGAAGTCGTACGCACTTTCGTAGTTTTGCCGAGCTTCGGCGTCCTGGCCCTGGTTGTACAGGCCCTTGGCTTTATCGGCGGCAGCGCCGACCAGGCTCATCATCGCTACCAGCAGCAGCAAGACCGCCGGCCGCTTCAGGCGTCTCATTCGTGATTCCTCATTCGCCAGTTCTCCGGAGGATAAGCAGTTTTTCCCTACGGCCGGGCCAAAAATCTGCCTTCTGAGCCAAGGGATCATTCTCGAAGCAGAAACCGAAGTTATGGTCGCGATTATAGCATCGTGATTCCATCCTTCGAAGTGCTTGTGCATAGGCTATTTACACTCTTTGGTCTTAGGCCTCCGAGCGTCGGAACCGTGGTCTCAGCCTTCGGGCTTCACGCTCGGGGCCGCCGACCCGTTTCTCGAGGCTTAACCTTCTTCCCTGCAACCGGGTCGGCGACACACATCTGCCGACAGGGCGGCTTTATCATGGGATTAGTCGGACAGGCCAGTTGTTTGTGGTACCCCTCCGAACACGTGCCCTGCGCCGAGAGTTGACAACCCTGCACGCCAAAATAAGTAAGCGCTTGACACGCCGGCGGGCCTTCGGCCCCAAAGCCGAGCCAAACGCAGCTCAATTAAGACCAACAGATTCTTATGCATAGCAGATAGCTGCTGGCATTTAGTAAGGCCGATATCAAGCCCAACAGCGGCCGTTTTAGACCTAACGTCGAAGCCGATTGACTCTCCTGTGACGCCCAAAGCCCGTCTCCGACGTCATTGCGCTAAGATAACTATTCGGTCACCATGCCCCGCCAATCTGCACACCCAACCAAGCCCAGCGCGGAGAAGAATCCGCGTCGAGACCCTACATCCTCGGGACAACGCGACGCCGCCGTTAACAGGATCGCTTCACATAACTATTTCTTGCTGGAAAAATTTGAATGTGGACTGGTTCTTACCGGAACTGAGGTGAAATCGGTCCGGGCTGGCCACTCCAACCTCAAGGATGCATACGGCCTGGTCAAAGACGGCGAGATCTGGCTGCTCAACGCCCATATCGGCCCCTACGAGCACGGCAACATCTTCAATCACGCTCCGCTGCGTACCCGCAAGCTGCTCATGCACAAGGAAGAGATCCGAAAGTTGATCGGCAAGACGCAACAAAAAGGACAGACCCTCATTCCCACCCGGATGTACTTCAAGAATGGCAAAGTTAAGGTGGAACTCGCGCTAGCCAAGGGCAAGCAACTCTGGGACAAACGCGAAACGGAACGCCGCAGGACGGCCGACAAGGAAGCACGGGAAGCAATTAGCCGAAGCCGGAAGACCTAAGCGACAAGAACAATGTGGGGACAGCTGCCCCTCGGCTGTCCAGCCCGGCCATTTGCGGGACTCGGCCCACCTTGCAACCGCGAGCGATGATGGGTTGGTGATGTAAGGCGGTTAAAATGGGTTGTCATTCCGAGGTTACGCCGGCGAGCGGCAGCGCGACGTCGACACTCGCCTTGACGGCCTCCGCCGGCGCAAACACCGGCAATGCCCCGGTTACCGTGACAGGAATCTCCGGAGCGCTCACTCACAGCACGACCATCGCCTTGACGGTAAAATTCGTCCGTGGGATTGCAGACGGCGGTTTACGCTCCACACTCAAAGCGCCAAAGTGCTTGAATGCAGGGTCGGGTTGTGACTCCGGTCGGTCGCTGCTGCTCGGACGCGACACGATGTCCGGAGGAGCCGAGCCGAATCAACCCAATACCATCAACAACTCGTGCGCTAAGGGCACCTCGGGAACATTCCACTTCTCGTACTGGCCCCTACGACGGGCAGGAGGCGCGCAGGTTCAGAACAGCTCCGGCGCCACGCTGGCACAGATCATGAAGGTCGCGTCAAACGCTCAAGTATGGACACAGGTGACGTACGATCTGACGACTTGCAAGGGACGATCATCAAGACGGGTATGGGGGGACTGACTTACATATATCTGGATGATGTCAGCGTAACCGTGCAATAGCGTTCTGGTTTTGCTCACAGCTTATGCGGCGTCGTTTTTTTGCACGGGACAGCCTGGGGTGCGGTCGGTTTCTCTCATCACAACGGGCGTACCATAGACAGCCAGAGACCATTCGCATGGCAAGACTCCGCGCGCTCCAGCCAAATTGAGGTCCTCATTAAAACCGTTAACCTCAAGACCGACATGCCGCTGGTTCATGAAGCTCTGCAACGCCTGGATCGCGAACTTGCGCTGGCCCGCCAGCAAAGATGCACAGTTCTGAAACTGATCCACGGATATGGCTCGACTGGTGCCGGAGGCGACATTCGCATCGCGGTACAAAAGCGCTTGTACGAGATGGCACAGAATGGCCAGATTCGCGCCTGCATCTACGGGGAGAACTGGTCGAAGTCGAATGAAGAAGCTTGGAAGTTGCTGCAAGAGCACTCGGATCTGAAGACTGACGCCGATGTTGGACGAGCAAACCGCGGAATCACGATTGTCCTGCTTTGAACCCTGCGGGATGGAAGCAATTCCCGGTGGGCAAGCACTATCCTGCGATGTATCAGGACTAAGGGATTCGACCGGCGGCGTCTGCAGCAAACACCTCATTGACCGCCGCCGCTTCCCTGCTCTAATGGTCAAGTGGCCGTTTCCGCACGAACTCCACCTGAAGGTTCCAAGCCCGCCCACTCCCAGCTCAAGATCGTTCGCCGCGGCCGCCCATCCCGGAGATGGCGCTGGATCTTAGGAATTCTGTTATTGCTTCTGATTCTCGTGGCGCTGTGTGTGCGCCTTGTGATTGCCCGCGCCGAACCCATTCTTCGGACTCGCGTCATTGAGACCCTGTCCACGCGCTTCAAGAGCCGAGTCGAACTGGCTGGCATTCGCGTCTCGATCATCAACGGATTGGAAGTATCCGGCGAAGGGCTGCGGGTTTACGGCGCCACAGACCCCAACCCCTACGAGCCGGGCGTGCAATCGTTGCTCGGCGTCCAGGAATTCCGTTTTCATACCGGGCTGCGCAATCTGTTTCGCGAGCCGATGCACGTCGAGACAGTTTATGTAAAAGGATTAGTCCTCAACATTCCGCCCAGAGAAAATCGTCAGGAAATGCGTGCCATGCGGTCGCGCACCGGAAAAATGAGTATCGCGGTCGATCAATTCGTGTGCAAGGAAGCGAAGCTGCTCATCAACACCTTGAAGCCCGGCAGGCCACCGCTCGAATTCGACATCAGCGACTTAACCCTCAAGGACATTGGGCCGCACCAACCGTTTCACTTTGATGCGACCCTGGTGAATCCGAAGCCGGTCGGAAATATTCAGTCGACAGGGCTGTTCGGGCCGTTGCTCGAATACAGTCCCCGCAACACGGCCGTTCAGGGACAATATTCCTTCAGAGCAGCGGATCTCAGCACGCTCAAGGGCATCAAGGGAATTCTCTCGTCAACTGGTGCGTACTCAGGAACGCTGGGCCGGATCGTGGTCGAAGGCAAAACCGATACTCCCGATTTTCGCGTCGCGGTAAGTGGCCATCGGGTTGCCCTTCACACTGATTTCCATGCCATCGTCGATGGAACGAGCGGAGATACATATCTCGAACCGGTCAAAGCGGCGTTCCTGCATTCTTCTTTCACCGCCACGGGCAAGGTGATTCGACTGATTGGGAACGTCGGTCATGACATTGAACTAAATGTCGTCTTGACGGGGGCGCGGATTGAAGACCTGCTGCAGTTAGGGGTACGCACTGATCCGCCTGTCATGAATGGCGCAGTGGAAATGCAAACGAAAATGAGCCTTTTGCCCGGGCCCGACGACGTAGCCAACCGCTTGCAACTTCGCGGCAATTTCCACGTTCCCGACGCATCTTTCGCCAACGAAAAGCTGCAAGGGCGAATCGACGACCTCAGCCTGCTGAGTCGGGGCAAACCGAAGCTGGCTCGAGAGCACCTCCAGCAAGATGTCTCCTCAGACTTGCGCGGCGTCTTTCGCCTACGCGACGGCGTGCTGGATTTCTCTTTTCTCCATTTTCAGATACCCGGAACTCACGCCGATATGACCGGCCAGTACACTCTCGACGGCAGCATATTCGATTTCCACGGAAACTTGCGGCTGGACGCGAAGCTCTCGCAGATGACAACTGGCTGGAAATCAATCCTGCTGAAACCTGTCGATCCGTTTTTCAGCAAGAACCGCGCGGGCACTCAAGTGCCTTTCAAAGTCACCGGCACTCGGTCTGAGCCTCACTTCGGCCTCGACTTTCACCATAAAGCCGAAAGCCGCAACGATCGCAGCGAAACGGCGCCCGACCACTAGACTCGTTTAACGCTAAAAACGACCCGAGCTTCATCGCAGCGTTCTCTGCGGCTGTGGTTCGCGCTCTCTGCGATTGAGACTTCACCTGGCGGACCGCTATGACCTACGATTCTTGCGGCGCAATCGGCGTAGGCGGAATCAGAGGAGGCACCAAGGGCTCGGGCACAACAGCAACCGGTGGAGGCTCGGGGATGATCGGCTGCAGCGCGACCACCGGCACCATGTTCTCCTCGTAATAGGCAACGGCGACAGCGCGCTGCCAGAATCGGGGGATCAGCAATAGCAGCAGTGTCGCCTGACCGGCGAGAAATGCCTTGAAGACGCTTTCTGTCGGCACGAACCGCAGCCAAACCCAAAGCCCCGCGAACAGCACCAGACCAGCCACAACAGAAATTACAAAATAACTCATGAACAAGCGAAACAGGCCGCGCCACGTGTGCCGAAAGCCTGCAGCAATGGACTTGCGAACGGCGCCCTGATCGCTCAAGACTACATCCGTCTGCGCCAGATCAAACCAAATGCGGATTACGGTCATAACCAGAAGGATCACGAACAAGGTTGCCATGGAAACTGAAAATGGCAGCACCTCAATCGTGCTCTCCGTGGCCTTCTTCAGCAGCGCAGCCCGGGCCGCGAACAAGAGTCCCGACACGATGCCGGCGACGATGGCAAAGATGATCAGCAGCCGGAGGAAGCGCCACAAGTTGCGGCCGCAGGAACGGAAAAATTCATCCCGTGACAGCCGGGTTTCCAACGTGTATCTGTCGAAGACGCCGGAGGTAAAGGCGCCCTCGCGCGCCAGCCCGTATGGCGACGCATATCCTTGCAGCACGCCGGGCAAAAACAGCGCGGTCGCCAGAAAGAACGCAACCGAGAAAAGTAAAGCCGACAACCCGGAAGATACCGTTGGCCCAAACTCCGGCCGCGCAAACATTTCTCCGAAGACAGCCAGGTCGAAACCATGCAGCAGCCGATCGGCATACAGACTGTGGTCGAGCACGGTCCGGGCCTGCGTGACGAAGCTGACGGTGCCGAACAATCCAAGCAATAGGTTGAGCAGATAGAACCAGACGATGTAGCGTTTGTTGCGCGTCACCATGCCGGCGCCACTGCCGAGCAGGCTTTTGTTTTCTGCCATTTTCTTCTCCGTGCTGGTTCGATCCTTCTCGCCTATTGGTTAAATTGCCCACCATGTCAGGAACTGGCTCAGCCATTGGGTCAGAAAGAGCCAGTAGTTCCCGACTTTGTGCGCCGGCTTCGCGTTGGCTTCCATGGTGTGGCTGTTGTTGAAATTGTTGCGGTCGAGTTGAATCTTGTGATCAGGATCAATCTCAGCTGACATGATCTTGGCTTTCTTCTCGTACGCGAATCTCGTCCAGCGGCCCTGCCCGTCCCAGTGTTCGCGAACCATATCTCCGTTGTCGAACTTGACTTCCAGTTCTACCGGCATTACGAAATCTTCCTTGCGGTGCAGCGAGACATAGGACTGGTACACCAGATTCTTGTCGTCTTCTTTCTTCTTTCCTTTTCTCTCTTGGTACCAGTCCACGGGATCGGAGGCGATCTTGAGCACTTCATAGTCCAGAACCGGGGATCCATAAATCGCCTGGTTGAAGTACCAGCGCAAGTCTTTGCCCGAAACTTCCTCAATCGTCTTCAGGAAATCTTCCTTAGTCGGGTGCGTGAATCGGTAACGCATGAAGTATGTGTGCAGCGCCTTTTGTATCGTGTCTTCGCCGATGATGCCTTCAAGCGTAAGCAACCCACACGCCGTTTTGCCGTATGTGATCCCGCCGTACGAATTGAAACTGTAATACTCGTAGGCCTTCTGCGCGATGGGATCCATGCCAGCCACCGAAGCGTAGGAAAGATTTTGAAGCTCACGCTCTCCAGCCGACAGACCCCACTGGTTGAGCACGGAAGTGTTTGGGCCGAAAATCGAATCCTCAACCTTAACCTGCGTGTACTCGTTGATGCCTTCGTCCATCCAAGCATCTTCAAATTCGTTGGTCGCCACCATGCCGTACCAGTATTGGTGCCCGAATTCGTGCTCGATGACTTCTTCCGGTTCGAGCAGCAAGCCTTTCGGCGCAAACCAGCTCGTGCCGGCGGTGATGAACGTGGGATACTCCATCCCGCCCGCCGCCGAATCGGGCTCAGGATCCACCAGGGTCAAAGTCTTGTAGGGATATGGCCCGTACCAGCGCTCGAAGTGGTCCAAAGTTTCTTTTAAGATTTTCTCGTGCCGCTCAACCTGGCTCCAGTGCGCGGGCTGCATCAGGATTTGCAACTTCACTGGCCCCATCTGTCCCTGGAACACGCCATCGTCTTTGACTTTGTAGCGCGGACTGGCAGTCCAGGCGAAATCGTGGATGTCATCGCCGTGGTAAGTCACAGTCTTAGTCTTGTCGGGATTGACGACACTGCTGACTTCGACGCCGCTCGCGCCCACGACTTCATATTGTGGCACGGTCAGCTTGACGTCATAGACGCCAAAGTCAGCGAAGAATTCCGTCATGGCATGGTACTGATGGCAATTCCACGCGTCATGCCACCACACGCCGACTTTGGGAAACCATTGTCCGCCCAGGACGAAATCGCGCTTCCAACCCGAGCGTGCCTGCGTCTCAGGCATTTGGTCGTGGAATGCAATTTTGAACTGCACGTACGCCCCGGGAGCGATGGCCTTGGGTAGGTGCGCGTCGACGACAGTCTCGTCATCCTTGTTGCCATCGTCGGGCTGGATGAACTGTAGTTGCGACGTCAAATCTCCTTGCCCCACCACTTCGAAGCTCTTAATTTCTTCCGCGCCATACTGCTTGTCTTCCCACTTGTCGTAGGTAGTGTCGCGACTGCCGTCGCGCTTCGACTCGCGTACCCACGTGGATTTCGGCTGAAACGCATTCAGATAAAGGTGGAACGGAAAGTGATCGAGCGGCTGTCCGGTCAAGTTGTGATAGGTAAGCACCTCGGTGGCGTCGATCGTATGCCTGGCGGCATCGTAGCGGGCATCCATCTCGTAATGCACAATCCGCTGCGACAGTGGTTGAGTCGAATTCATGGCCAAGGTTGTGTCAGGAATCGAAAGAGCCCCGGCGCTCCCTCGGACGGAACTTGCTTGGTTTCCTGTCTTTGCCACTTTCGCTTCGGACGCGGCTGGCGCCGGCTTCATCCCCTGAGCAGCTGACGCGGCAGTTGGGTGTCCGGTTGACAAAAATGACAGTGCCAGAACAACGCCAGCGAGCGAAGAAACATAGACCCAGCGCATGGGCATATCAAGAACCTCGGCTACTCTGTTGCGGATACGAATCATACGCCAGAGATGGAAATGCCGTCACTCCGCCCAAAAGAACTATGGTGCCGCTCTGGTTGGCCGAAACTCTCGACACCATTTCTTGACCTGCCAATCATTTCACGCCACTCGGCACCAACCGCGGTTTACGAAGGACTTTTGGCTCGTCTCCTCCGGTCGGCTCCTTGCGGTAAATCGTCTCATGAGTCTCCCCCGTTGCAAGTGATCCGACCTGGCCTGTGACGCGCCTGTGACCGCCTGTGAGCCTGTGACTTGGCCTCTTGCCTAATTCCCCGTTCGCCGACGATACTAGAGTGTTTCCTGACACCTTCACACATACTTATGAAAACCACGCTCTCGTCTGCTGCGCCCGCCGAACTCGCAACCGAAGCCCTAGTCGCGGTTGTGCTGGACTACTGCGATTCCTCGCAAACCGCCAAGAGCAAAAGCTCGCAAGAAAAGCAGCAACTGAAAGTTGAAACCAGTGACGCCGCCGTGCAGGCCGCAGCTGCGGATTTGCTGTCCAGTGGTGAAGTCACTTGCAAGCCGTTTGAAATCAACCTGCTGCATAAGCCCGCTCAACTAAAAGCCAAGCGCCTTTTGCTGGTTAGCGGCGGCGTGGCCAAAAAGTTCACGAGCTACGATCTGCGACGTGTTGCCGGGGCTGCGGCACGGGCGCTGAAAGCGCGCGGCGTGCGCAGCTTTGCTTTCGTCGCCCCGTCCGGAATCGGCGGCGAGGAAGCAGTGAAGGCGATTGTTGAGGGAACATGCGTCGGCAACTTCGATCCTGACTATTACAAAAGCGACCGCAAGGATCAGAAGATTGAAGCCGTTACGGTCATTGCCTCGGGTGACAAATCCTCGTTGCAGAAGGCCCTGGACGAAGCTCAAATTATCGGCGAGTCGCAGAATTTCACACGCGACCTGGTAAACGAACCTTCGAATCGCATGACACCTACCATGCTGGGCGAACGCGCCAAGACAATGGCACAGGAAGTAGGTTTGAAATGTGAAGTTTACGGCGCAGACAAGATCAAAGAATTGAAGATGGGGGCCTTCTGGAGCGTCGCGCAAGGTTCCGATGAGCCGCCTGCCCTCATCGTGATGAAATACGAACCAGCCGGTGCGCCAGAAAAACCTGTGCTTGGCCTCGTGGGCAAAGGCATCACGTTCGACACCGGCGGCATTTCGATCAAGCCAGCCGACGGCATGGAGAAGATGAAGTACGACATGGCCGGCGGCGCCACCATGATCGGGGCCATGCGCGCCATCGCAATGCTTAAACCAAAGGTTAAAGTCACAGCCATTATCTGCGCTACGGAAAACATGCCATCCGGCAAAGCACAAAAGCCGGGCGACGTTCAGATTGCCATGTCTGGCAAGTCCATCGAGATCATTAATACCGATGCTGAAGGGCGCCTGGTGCTGGCTGACGGACTCTGCTACGCGCGGCAACTCGGCTGCACGCATCTGGTCGACGCGGCCACGCTAACCGGCGCGGTGGTGGTGGCACTGGGCTACGCGAATGCTGGCGTTTTTGCCAACGATGACGCCATGTACGAGCGCCTCGAAAAAGCGCAGGCGAAAGCCGGGGAAAAAATGTGGCGGCTTCCGCTTGATGACGAATATAAGGAGAACATTCGCTCTAATATCGCGGACATGGTCAACTCCGGGGGGCGCTGGGGCGGCGCCATTAACGCAGCCATGTTCCTGAAGGAGTTTGCCGAAGATACTCCGTGGATCCATCTCGACATCGCGGGTACGGCCTGGATGGAAGAGCAGAAACCTTGGATCGCGAAAGGGCCGTCGGGAATTGCTCTGCGGAGTTTGGTGGAGTTTGTGAAGAGCTTCGCGAGCTAGGTGTTGGAAAAAACTTAATCGCAGAGAACGCGAAGGAAATCGCGTGGCTCATTTCTCACGTGCCACGACAAAGTCAGGAGCCCACAACAGCGCCCGCTTGTTCTCCGAGTCCGGGAAATGGCAGATCGCCCTTCGGGCAGCCTCGGCATACTGGGTCGCGTGGTTGGTGGCTGCCTCCAGCGATCCGTATCGCTGGAGGATATCGAGTATTTGCGCGTGGGTTACGCCGTTGAATCCGCGGTCGCGGAGAATCGTCTCAATCTTTCCGCGCTCCTGAGGCGTGCAACGCTCGAGCGCGTGGATGACCGCCATGGTCACTTTTCCCTCACGCAGATCGCTGGCCACGGGCTTTCCGAGAATGCCTTCCGACGCTGTCAGATCGAGCACATCGTCGACGATCTGGAATGCCATGCCGAGATCGCGTCCATATCGCCCAAGCGCGTCTTCCTGTTCCGGCGTTGCCCCGCCAAGAATCGCGCCCATCCGCATGCAGACGGAAAACAAACACGCGGTCTTGCGGTAGATGAGATCGAAGTGCTCGTCGAGTGTGATGAGCTTGCCCAGCTTCTCCATTTGCAGGAGCTCGCCCTCGACCATCTGCTGCGTGAGCTCGATCAGGGTGTCGAGGATCCTGAAATTCCGCTCCTGCACCGCGACCTTGAATGCCTGCATGTAGAGCCAGTCGCCCGCCAGCACACACTTCGAATTGCCCCACTGGGTGTTGGCTGCGGGCCGGCCGCGTCGAGTGCGCGCCTCGTCAATGATGTCGTCATGAACCAGCGTCGCAGTGTGGATGATCTCTACCACCGCCCCCAAGCGCACCGCACCTCGCCCCTGATAGTCGAACAGTTTGGCCGAAAGCAGCAGTAATGCGGGACGAATTCGCTTGCCCCCGCCTGCACGCAGATACTCGCCGATTTCAGTAATGGCCTGGACGTTCGAGACGGTATCGCGCCCAAACTCGCGCTCGATCGCTGCGAGATCATCACGCAGCAACTCGAAAACTTCTTTACCGTGAATGGTGGCTGGAGCGCTCAATCCGGTCTCAGGTTGCCGTATGTTGTTTTCTGCGACATTTCTCTGCGTACTCTGCGATCTAAGATTTTGTCAGTTCGTTCTGTAATTGGTGAATTCGAAGTCAATCCCAAAGTCTTGCTGCTTCAGCAAGGCAATGACTTCCTGCAGCGTGTCGCGATCTTTGCCGCTGATCCGCACCAGATCGCCCTGGATCGAAGCCTGCGCCTTTTTCTTAGAATCTTTCACCAGTTTCACGATGGCGCGCGCCTTCTCGATCGGGATGCCTTGCTGCAGCGTGATCTTCTGCTTGGCGGTCGCCCCGGCCGCCGACTCTATGGGACCGTAGGTCAATCCCTTGAGCGACACTCCGCGCTTCACCAGCTTCTGCTGGAGTACGTCATTCACCGCCTTCAGCTTGTACTCGTCCGCCGAATGCAGAATAATGGCGTCCTTGCCTTCGAGTTCGATCGATGACTTTGAGTCCTTCAAGTCGAAGCGCGTGTGGATCTCCTTCAGCGCCTGCTGGATCGCATTCGACGCCTCCGCCAAGTCGATCTTGCTTACGATGTCGAAACTGTTGTCGGGCATAGCCTGCGAATCTTTCTGAAGATGAAACCTAGATATATTGGATGAAATATAACCATTGAGGGTATCAGAAGAAACAGCCCGGCGGCAGGATTAGCGCCCTTGAATTTTGTTTTCAACCGTTTCGGAGATTTTGAAGAAATTGTAGAAATTCCTTGAGGTCTGCTCGCCCATCTTTTCCATGCTCAGCCCGAGCAATTCGCCGAGTTTGCGCGCTGTTTCCTTGACGAACGCCGGCTCGTTCCGCTTCCCACGATTGGGCACGGGTGCGAGAAATGGGGAATCGGTCTCGATCAGCATGCGATCCAGTGGGACCTCGAGGGCAGCGTCGCGAATCTGCTGTGCCTTGGGAAACGTGACATTGCCCGCGAAAGAAATCATGAATCCCATGTCGAGAGCACGCTTTGCTTGTGGCCCGACTCCCGTAAAGCAATGCAGGATTCCGCCCAAGCCGCTGCTCGCCCAGTGCTGCTGGATCAGGTCGAGACAATCTTCCCACCCGTTGTCGCTGCCTTCCGAGGGTCTGCAATGGATTACGACAGGCAGCTTGGCGGCACGCGCCAGTTCCATCTGCTTCATGAAGACTTGCTTCTGAATTTCGCGCGGCGAATGGTCGTAGTAGTAGTCGAGCCCGATTTCGCCCCAGGCAATTACCTTGGGATGCTTGGCGAGTTGTTCTAACTGCACGAAATCCGTATCGCCGGCCAACTTCGCTTCGTGAGGATGAATGCCGATGGTCGCGTGGATGAACTCATATTTGTCGGCCAACTGAATCCCGCAGTCGAGCGAACCTGGACCCGTACCGCTACCGATCGCGACAATAGTCTGGATGCCAGCTTCCCGCGCCCGGGCGATTACTTGTTCGCGGTCGGCATCAAACTGCTCCATCTCGAGATGTGCGTGGGAATCTACAAACATGGAGTCGGTCGTTGGTCGGAAGTTTTTCTCGCCACGGATCAACCGCCGCCGGTGTCACATGGTCTACTTCAGCCTCGTCCCCACCGGCACATCCTCCAAGAAGCCGGCAAGAATAGCTTTTCCCCCTTCCGGAGATGCGGCCACGATCATCCCATTGGATTCCAGCCCGCGCAATTTGCGCGGCGCAAGATTGGCGACGATCACCACTTTGCGTCCAATCAAACTCTCAGGCGTATACGATTCTGCGATGCCGGCCACGACCTGCCGCACCTCCGTACCGAGATCAACTTCGAGACGTAACAGTTTGTCTGCCTTCGGCACTCTCTCGGCGATCTTCACCTGGCCCACGCGCAGCTCTACCTTGGCAAAATCATCGATGGAAATCTTGCCGTCCGCAGCCATAGAAGACGGCGCAGGAACAGCCAATGTTGAGGGTTGCGCCGTCGTTTGCGGCTGCAACACCTCCCGCTGCACCGCCTGGGTTGCCACGGGTTCCTTGGCCACCAGCGTCGGTGCGCTTCGCTGCTGCTCTTCCATCTTCTGCATCCTTTCAATCGCGCTCTTATCCGCGCGCGGGAAAACCGGTTGCACTTCGCCCAGCTTCGTACCTAAACGCAGTTGTCCCCAAGCCAACTCATGGAGCGCCACTTTCTTAATGTCGCCCAGCCCAAGCTGCGCCCAAATTTTCGTTGTCGCATCGGGAATCACGGGATGCGCCAGAGCGGTCACGATACGCAAGGCCTCCGCAGCGGTATAGAGCACCGTCGCTAATCGCGCTCTGCTTCCGTCATCCTGCTTCTCGCCCAGCGACCAGGGCTCGTTCTCCACAATGTACTTGTCCACGGCTCCTGCTAATCCCCACGCCGTTTCCAGCGCCCGCGAGAACTGAAATTGGTCAAACAGTGCCCCGAATTCCACGATCGTCTTACGGGCTGTGGCGACGACGGCGTCATCAGCCCCGGTACGCCACGCCGCATGCGAGGGATAAGGCACCTCGCCTTTGAAATAGCGCGTGATCATGGTCAGCGTGCGGCTGGCCAGATTGCCCAATCCGTTCGCCAGGTCGGAGTTGTAACGCTGCACCAGCGCGTCGAACGAGAACGATCCGTCCTGCCCGAAAACAATCTCGCGCAGCAGGAAGTAGCGCAGCGCATCCGCGCCCAACACGTCCAGAATGGTCTCGGTGCGCACGATGTTGCCGCGCGACTTCGACATCTTGTCTTCTTCAAACAAGAGCCAGCCGTGGGCTACGATCCCCTTAGGCACAGCGAGGCCGGCAGCCAGAAGAAACGCTGGCCAGTACACGCAATGGAAGCGGACGATCTCTTTGCCGATCATCTGCACGTCTGCGGGCCAGTATTTCTCGAAGGCCTCCTGCGCGCCCTGGTGGGACGAGCCAAATCCGATGGCCGTGATGTAATTAGCTAGCGCGTCCAGCCACACGTAGATCACATGCTTGGGATCGTCAGGTACCGGAATACCCCACGAAAAAGTCGATCGGCTGATAGAGAGATCGCGCAATCCGCTACGCACAAACGAAATCACCTCATTGCGCCGCGTTTCAGGACGGATGAACTCTGGGTTCGCATAAAGTTTGAGCAGTTGATCTTGAAACGCCGACAGCTTGAAGAAATAATTCTCTTCCTGTACGGTCTCGGTCGGCCGTCCGCAGTTCGGACAGGGAGCGCCCGGCTCCCCACTATCGACATAGAGCTCGTCGGACACGCAATACTGTCCGGTGTAAGTGCCTTTGTAGATATGACCGTTGTCGCGAATGCGGCGAAACAATTCCTGCACGCGCTTCTTATGCCGGTCTTCTGTGGTGCGGATGAAGTCGTCGTACGAGATACCCATCCGCTGCCACAATTTACGGAATTCCGCGGAGATCTCGTCCGCATACTGCTGTGGAGTTTTGCCGGCGGCCTGTGCCGCCCGCTCGATCTTCTGCCCGTGTTCGTCTGTGCCGGTGAGAAAAAACGTATCCGCGCCCAACATACGCTGCCGCCGCGCAATGGTGTCACAGGCAATCGTTGTGTAGGCATGTCCTATGTGCGGACGAGCGTTCACGTAGTAAATCGGCGTCGTAATGTAGAACTTCCTGCTCATTCTGTTCCTTCCGCGCAGCTCACTCCCGTTCCAACTATTCCACAATAAGCTTTCTCCGCGGCCCTCGCTGGCCTTCTCAGAGTACTTTGCGATTCCAGATTCTTGTCGCCGATCTGTCTGAGATTAGCCACGGGATCGTTTCCAGTACGCCTCAACCGCCTCGCGCATCACTTCCTTCAAAGGCACCCGATGCTCGACTGCAATTCGACGGCAGTCCTCGTATTCCGGAGCGTAATTGGTGACCGTCCCATTCATGCTCGCGATCTTGATCCGCACTTCGCCCCAGGTTGTGTTCACGCTCTGCCACTTCCGCGCCAGCGTCTGTCGCCGCTCATCTCGCCGCCTGACGCCCAGCGTGGTTGTTTCGGTGAAGATTATTTGGGTCAATCGTGCAGCGTCCTCAGGCTTGGCGAGAACCGTCAACAGCGCCCCGGGGCGGTTTTTTTTCATGTGCACCGGCACGCCGAAGACGTCGAGCGCGCCTTCTTCGAGCAGCCGATCCATCACGTACCCGAAGACCTGCGGATTCATGTCGTCAAGATTCGCTTCCAAAACCGTAACTGTGTCTGAAGCCGTATTAGTCGCCAGCACCGAGGATGCAGTCTCGCCGATCGTCAGGCGCACCACATTGGGATGTCCGGGAAAATCGCGTGTGCCCGCACCGTACGCACTTTTCTCAATCCTCATCTCGGGAAACGCGGCAAAGCGAGTGACCAACGTCTTCACAATCGCCGCTCCCGTCGGGGTGACCAGCTCCGCCTGCAATCCCGACGAATATACTGGCGCGTCTTTCAATAACTCCAACGTAGCCGGCGCAGGCACCGGAAGAGTTCCGTGTGCGCATTTCACCGTACCCCCACCAACGTTCAACGGCGAGGACACGATCTCATCCACCCCTAGGACTTCAACTCCCACGGCAGCACAGACAATATCCACCATGGCGTCAACCGCGCCCACTTCATGAAACTGTACGGCGTCGAGCGAAGTACTGTGAATCTTCGCTTCCGCCGCGCTCAGCGCCTCGAAAATCGCGACCGCCGTCTTCTTTGCATTCTCGCTGATCGCAGCCTTGCCAATGATCTCGCGAATCTCTTTCAGCCCACGGCCATGTTCATCAGCATGTTCATGAATGTGCTCGTGCGAGTGCCCATGCACGTGCGGCGCGGCCGCCCCCGCCCGCGGAGTGTCCGCAACGTGCGAATGCTCGTGGCCATGACCGCCGTGCTGCTCACGCGCGATGTGCTTATGGTCTTCATCATGAGGAGGATGCTGGTTACGGTGGTTCACCGCTTCGGGTTGAGACCCCGCGGTCTGGCTCCCCCAGAACTCCTCCCGAGGCATATCCTTCTCGCCGTCAAGGTAGACGTCCACCTTGGTGGCCGAAATCCCGCTGCGCACGACTCGCGATATTTCGAGGTGCGCCGCCAGATTCAGGGCCGCTATCGTCTCTTCAAATAGGCGCTGCGGAACTCCGGCGTCCACCAGCGCGCCCATAAACATGTCGCCGCTGACGCCGGAAAAACATTCAAGGTAGGCTATGCGCATATATCAATTTCTAACCACAGAGGGCCCAGAGGATCACAGAAGACCTCGGCAGAAAGGCACCTGGATTCCTCCGTGGCCCTCTGTGTCCTCTGGGATTGGCGGTTGCACTCGGCCTCATGTCGAATTTTCATCATAGGGAACGTTTTCCCTTTGCGTCAAACCTTCCCCGTCTTCCTCTCTGCTAGAATCACTTTTTTCTTCAAGAGTTTAGAGGGAATCCTTGTATCGCTATCTGCAGCGTCGTTTGGCCGGCGCGGTGCGCGAATTTCTGCGCCGCAATTATAGCCTTGAGCTCGAAACCGTCGTTATTGAGCAGCCCCCCAAAGTGGAGTTGGGCGAGTACGCGTTGCCTCTCGCATTCGATTTAGCCAAGAAATTGCGCAGGGCTCCGCGCAAGATCGCAGATGAAGTTGTCGCCGGACTGGGTCCCGTCGAAGGCTTTGAGAAATTCGAGGTCGCAGGCGCCGGCTACATTAACGCCCGCGTCGATCGGGCGGCGGTGGCGGTGGCGCTCGCCTCCGACGAAAAACCCAAACATGACGTTCCCGACGGCAAGATTCTGGTCGAGCACTCCAGCATCAATCCCAACAAGGCTGCGCACATTGGACATCTGCGCAACGCCATCCTCGGCGACACTTTCGTGCGCCTGCTCGAATATGCGGGCCGCGAAGTAGATGTGCAAAACTACATCGACAACACCGGCGTGCAAGTAGCTGACGTGGTTGTTGGCTTCACCCACATCGAGAAAACATCAGGGGCCGAAATCGAACAACTGTCACGCCAACCGCGCTTTGATTACTACTGCTGGGACCTCTACGCCCGCGTCTCGCAGTGGTACGAGCAGGACAAGCAGAATCTGCAAGTTCGCGCCCAGACTTTGCATGCCATTGAAGATGCAGCCGGTGAAACTGCGGCCATTGCTGATCTGATTTCTGTGGCTGTTCTTCGCCGTCATCTCGAGACGATGGATCGTCTCGAGATCGAATATGACTTCCTGCCGCGGGAGAGTGAAATATTGCATCTTCACTTCTGGGATGCCGCATTCGCCAAACTGAAAGAGGCGGGCGTTCTGTTGTTTGAGACCCAGGGCAAGAACAAGGGCTGCTGGGTGATGCGGCGGGCGGGGACATCAAAATCTGAAATCGCAGAGGGCGCTGAGGCTGGCGCAGAGAGCGCTGAAAAAGACGAGATCTCAGAGGACGATCAAAAAGTCATTGTCCGATCGAACGGCACCGTCGGATACGTCGGCAAAGACATCGCTTATCACATGTGGAAGTTCGGGCTGCTCGGGCGGGACTTCGGCTACCGCAATTTCTACCGCTATCCCAACGGACACGATTGCTGGATTTCCGCGACCGAAGGCGAGAAGAATCATCCCCACTTCGGTGATGTGGCTGAAATCTACAACGTGATTGACGCTCGCCAGTCGGAAGCGCAAAACACCGTGATCGAAGCTTTGCGCGGCTTGGGGCACGGTGAAGCAGCCGAGCACTACACTCATTTCTCTTACGAGATGGTCGCGCTGACTCCGCGCTGTGCCGCCGAACTCGGCTACACCCTCAGCGAGGAAGACAAGGCTCGTTCGTACATCGAAGTTAGCGGACGCAGAGGATTCGGCGTGAAAGCCGATGACCTGATCGACGCGCTGATCACATCCGCAAAGAAAGAAGTTGATTCTCGACATCCACAACTCGGCGATAGTGAACGGCGCACCATCGCCACGCAAATCGCGATCGGCGCGTTGCGCTACTTCATGCTTAAGTACACCAAGCAGTCAGTGATCGCTTTCGACTTCAAGGAAGCGCTCAGCTTCGAAGGCGAAACTGGCCCTTACGCCCAATACGCCGTCGTGCGCGCCACCAGCATCTTCCGCAAAGCGGGCATTGATCCCGAACCATTCTGTAAAGACGTTGCCGGCAACCTCTCCTCCGCGTTCGCCCAGCATTTGACTGGCGAAGCCGCCAACGAAATCTGGGGGCTTTGGCTGACGGCCGCCAAAACTTCGTACATCGTAGACCAATCGATCGCTACCACAGAGCCGGCCTACCTGGCCAAGCACGCGTTCCAACTGGCACAATTTTTTAATACCTTCTACCACCGCCATCCCATCCTCAGCGAGCCGGACGAAACCCGCAAGCAGTTCCTACTGTCCACGGTCGCGGTGGTGCGCCGCGAATTGATTCGTACACTGGCCGTAATGGGAATCACCGTGCCGCCTGTGATGTAGCCTGGTGCGCTTAAAACGGCGGATGGTGACGTCAGGCAATTGCCCCGCCTTGGTAGGCCTACTGAAGTAGACCGCGGAAGCAATGATCATCGCTCCGCCGAGGATTGCCCTTAATCCCCAGCGTCTCGTGCAACACGAATACTCCAAGCAGTGCTCCGGTCAGCGGCTCCAGGTTGAGAAAGACTCCCGCGCGGGAAGCTGGCACTCGAGCCAATCCCCAATTCCAAAGCAGGTAGGCCCCAGCGGTTGCAAATAGCCCCTGAGCTGCCAATGCTGTCCATGTTTCCGGCGAGAAGCGAAATCGCCAGGGCTGTGACAACATCACCCACGACACCAGAAAGATCGTGCCCAGAACAATCATCGACGCAGTAATCTGAAGCGAATCATATCTCTCCATCAGCCGTTTCGTGATCAGGATCGACACTACCGCCGCCAACATTGAGATAAAGACCAACAGGTCTCCTCTTGATGTTGGCTGTGGACCGGTGATGACATTTGTCTTTGACAAAGCAATGAGAAGCGCGCCAAGTCCGGACCCCAGCAGAGCCCCGGATTCCACAACCTTGAGCCGCTCGTGCAAAAACAGGGCTGAACTGAGGGCGAGCAACATGGGCATGGTGCCTACAATCAGCGAGGCATGAGAAACGGTGGTCAACCGGAGTCCCGCAAATTGCACTAAAGCGGATTCCCTTCCGCAACAAACAAGGCCAAAGCACGATCGAACCACAAAGAAAACGGAAAGCGACATTGTCCGAAACGGTTGTCTCTCGCAGCGCAATCTTGCCGAAGAGAAATCCAGTACCCCACAAGCATCCGGCAAGGGCCAACGATGCCATCGGTAACCAAGACTTTACTCCGCGCTCTCGCTCTGCGTTCGGTGTCAGTTCGTGTGATTTCATCGCACGGGCTTTCGATTTTCGCAATTTTCCCCTTCGCCCGCGGCGACGAGCCAGGGAAATACTGATTAAATTGTGTCGGAAAAAGATGCTGCGAACAAATCAGCGACCGTCAACTTCGGTGTGGTCGGCGGGGGCTTATCGAGATCATCACTTTACGAACTGCAATCCATGAGGGACGGCAAAGCGGAAGACATAGGCGTAGAGCAGCACGATGATTCCCACGATAGCGCCGAGGGCCACAGAATGCCATGCCACAAAGCGGAGAATAATTCCCTCGTTACCGACCTGCTCGGTGGCAGCAGTGGCAATCGTGATGGATTGGGCATCGACCATTTTGCCCATGACTCCCCCAGCACTGTTTGCCGCGCACATGAGAATGGGATCAATTCCGAGCTGCTGAGATGTAATTCGCTGCAAACTTCCAAACAGCGCGTTTGACGACGTATCGCTTCCAGTCAGGGCAACACCCAACCAGCCAAGGAAGGTACCGAAGAATGGGTAGAGCCATCCGGTCCGGGTGAATGCGAGGCCTAACACGGCATCCAGGCCAGAGTAGCGTGTCACGTAGCCCAGCCCTAACATGAACGAGATCGCAACGACCGCCAGCCGCATTCGTACCAGCGTGCGAAGGAAAGTCTTGAGCAAATGACGAGGGCTCATCCCGAGCACCACTCCTGAGGCAATCGCTGCAAAGAAACAGCCCGTGCCTGTTGCCGAGAGCCAATTGAAGTCATATCTTGCGGGCTCGGAAGTGGGCTTGGCTACAACCGGCGCACTGCGATAGACGGCATCATGCAGGTAGGGAACATTCCACCCGGGTGGGCCCGGACGAACTTTGCCGTCCGCCAGCACAACCCGAAAAGAGGGCGTGGTGGCTCGGTTCATAGCCAGTTTTATCGATGGCAGCCCCCACAGAAGCACAAAGAGTGACAGGATTGCGAAAGGCATCCAAGCTTTCAAGACTTGCGCAGCGCTGTAGGTCTGCGCCGTCCTATATCCATCGAACTTTTCCGCGGACCATTCGCCGCCCACCGGATCGGTTATCTCTCCGGCGCGGGAAAGGACAGTTGCTTTTTGGTCATAATCGAACCGCCATATTTTCTTGGGTTTCCAGAAACGGAGAAAAATTACTGCCGCACCAATTGAAACCACGCCGCCCATGATGTCCACCAGATTGCTGTCCACATAGTTCGACCAGAAGAACTGGGTCAAAGCAAAGGAAACCCCAACAACCAGAATCGCGGGCAATACCTCAAAGGTCTCTCGCCAGTTCACCATGGTTCGCACCAGCCAAAAGGGCACGATAACGGCAGCAAAAGGCAGAATGCGCCCGATCATGGCGTTGAGGTCGGATTCCGGCAGAGCGGTCACGGCCGCGAGCGTGTGGACCGGCGTCCCGATGGCTCCCCAGGCCACCGGCGCCGTGTTGGCGATCAAATTGAGCGCAGCGGCGTGAAAGGGCTTGAAACCAAGACCGATCATGAATGCTCCCGCTATGGCTACCGGAGCGCCAAACCCAGCCGCACCCTCAATGAAGGCCCCAAAACAAAAGGCCACCAGCAGAACCTGCAGGCGACGATCGGCTGTGATTCCGGCAACCGATTCTTTCATGATTTCAAATTGGCCAGTTTCGACAGAGATGTCGTAGAGGTAAACCGCTGCAAGAACGATCCAAGCTATTTTCAGCATCCCGAAAGCAACCCCATACCCGAAGCTCATCGCAGCCAGTATCAATGGCATTTTGAAGACAAGAATCGCGACGGTCACCGCTGTCAGAGCGCCAGCGATCGCGCACCAATGCGGTTTCACTTTGAAGCCGCCCAGCAGTCCGAAAAGCACGATAATGGGAAGAGCCGCAACGAGTGTAGAGAGCCACCAACGGCCAAATGGATCGTAAATCTGAATCCACTGCATACGTTCTCCCTTCGGAGAGGACCGAAGCATGTAGCCAGAAACAAGATCGTCAATTCAGGTAAGGCGTCCGCGACCGCCGAAAAGTCTGCTCTACTGTCTAAATCGCGGGTAATGGTACCACCTAACAAAAAATCACAAAACGGGGAATGACCTCAGGTAGCATGTGCTCGAATACAATCAAACTGGAGGCTGGCGGGCGAGTGAACAAAATGAACGAAGTTGGGAAACAGTGGGAAGGCCAGATCGTGAATGGAGAATTCCTCCTGCAACGTTATTTGGGTGCGTCGAACCGCAGCGTTGTATTTCTCACCGAACTCGGTGGTATGAAATCGCGGAGGGCGGCGATCAAATTAATTCCGGCTGACTGGGAAGGGGCAGAAATACAACTCGCCCGGTTAAAGGCCGCCGCGAAATTATCCCACCCCCATTTGCTGAAGATTCATCAGACTGGATCGTGCGAGCTGCGCGAAACGAAGCTGTTCTATATCGTTTTAGAGTATGCCGACGAAGATTTGTCGCAAGTGCTCCCGATGCGTGCCTTGACGCAAGCCGAAGGTCTCGACATGCTTCCGCCCGTTTTGGACGCGCTTTCGTACCTTCATCGCCAGGGCTTCATCCACAGTCGGGTGAGACCGCGAAACATTGTGGCTGTCGAAGAGCGACTGAAGCTTTCGAGCGACAGCATCCGCGAAGAGGGTGGGGCGATTCCGGGCTCAGCCAAACCGAGTGCCTACGACGCACCCGAGGTCGCTCGCGGACTAGTCTCTCCGGCTGGAGATGTTTGGTCGCTGGGCGTGACGCTGGTCGAGGCATTGACGCAACGTCTTCCCGTGTGGGACGGAGCGGGATCAGGCGATCCGGTATTACCCGCGACATTGCCAGAGCCGTTTCGTGATATTGCATTTCATTGCCTGCGCCGAGAACCGAACCAGCGTTGGACTCTTGCTGACATCGCGGCCCGGCTTAAGTCCGGTGCGTCGAGTTCCGCAAAGCAAGCGCCCATGGTGGCGCCAAAGGCGCCCTCAAAATCGCGTTTCACTACACCGATGACGGCGATCGGGCTCACCCTGGTATTGGTGCTGGCCATCTGGGGTCTGTTCCGTCATCGCGGCGAGACTCCACCGAATGGTCCCGCCGCGGCAGAACAGAGAGAGACGAAGCCCAAGCCGGAGCCGGGAACACCCATCGAAAGCAGCACGCCTAACCCGGAAGGCGGCACGGCAAGAAATTCGAGAGTCAAGTCCTCAGCCACAACTGCTGAGCTGGCAGCGCCTGCGGGTGCGGTTGCACAGGATGAAGTGCTCCAGCAAGTTTTGCCGGACGTCTCGACAACGGCCAGGAACACCATCCAGGGGACGGTGAGGGTAACAGTGCGAGTCACGGTAGATTCGTCGGGCAACGTGACAAACGCCACGTTCGAATCTCCTGGACCAAGCAAATATTTTGCCCGCAAGGCTATGGAAGCCGCGCAGCAATGGAAATTCAAACCAGTGCAGACAGATGGCCAACCTGTTTCGAGGGAATGGATCCTGCAATTCCAGTTCAAGAACTCCGGCACCAATATTATTCCCTCACCAGCAGCCCATTAACGACTTCCGAACGTTGAAGGAACCCATAGGACACAACGGAGTTCGCAAGGTCGATTTATTTGGGCATCCGCCAGAATCATTTCCCATCCGAAGACCGCATTCGTTGCTAGACTATTGCGTCGTTGAAACGCTCTCAGCGCAAAACAGGAGCGAAGTAATGAATGCCAAGCCCGGCCTGGCCGCGGAAGTGCTGTCCGAGTTCCTCGGAACCTTTGTCCTGATTCTGTTTGGTACCGGCGTCGTTGCCATGGTTGTGCTGTTTCCCTCGAGCTCAGGTGGAGGAATTGTTCACGGTGGCTACACCAACATCACACTGGGCTGGGGGCTTGCCGTAACCATGGGCATCTATGTTGCCGGCAAAATTTCAGGGGCGCACTTGAACCCGGCCGTAACCTTGACCCTCGCCGTATTTCGAGGCTTTTCGTGGAGCAAGGTTCTGCCTTACTCCATCGCTCAAACCGCAGGAGCTTTCACCGCTGCGGCGCTGGTGTATCGGAATTATTTGCCGGCTTTTCGCCAGGTAGATCCGCAGCTGGAAAAAACCGCTGGAGTCTTTACGACCTTCCCTGCCTTTCCGGGATTGCTCCAGGCTGGGTTCCTCGATCAAGTGATTGGTACCGCTTTGCTTCTCCTTCTTGTATTGGCCATCACGGACGAATTCAATTCGCCTCCGGGCGCGAACCTGGCGCCCTTGATGATCGGACTCGTGGTCGTGGCGATCGGCATGAGCTTCGGCGGGATGCATGGGTACCCGATCAATCCGGCTCGGGATCTAGGGCCGCGCCTGTTCACGGTGGTCGCGGGTTTTCGCAACAACGGCATCACCGATGGCAGCCGGGTGTGGTGGGTGCCAGTCGTGGCACCTTTGGTGGGCGGGCTGGTGGGCGCCGCGGTTTATGATTTCGGCATTCGGCGCTTCGTTAAGCGCTTAGCAACTCACAACGGAATTGAAGAGAAATAGAGGAGTCTCGTTGCCATACATACTGGCGCTGGATCAGGGCACCACCAGTTCGCGAGCAATATTGTTCGATCATGAAGGTGCGATCAAGTCGGTAGCGCAGCGTGAATTCGAACAACTTTTTCCGCAACCGGGATGGGTCGAACACGATCCGGAGGAAATCTGGGCATCGCAAATCAGCGTTGCGGTAGAAGCTTTAAGCCGGGCGGAGGCTCGGCCGCGCGACGTTGCCGCCATCGGTATTACTAACCAACGCGAGACCACGATCGTATGGAATCGGGAGACTGGAAGGCCGCTGTCGAATGCCATTGTCTGGCAGGATCGTCGCACCGCCGGCTTTTGCGATCAGCTCAAGGCCGAAGGTCATGAAACTCTGATCCAGCAGCGTACGGGGCTCATGATCGACTCGTATTTCTCCGCCAGCAAGATCGCATGGATCCTGGACAACGTTCCGCACGCCCGCGAATTGGCGGAAGGCGGGCAACTCGCCTTCGGAACGGTTGACAGTTGGCTGGTTTGGAAGTTGACCAGCGGCCGCGTGCATGCGACTGATGCTACTAACGCCTCGCGAACTATGCTCTTTAACATTCACACGGGCGGTTGGGACGACGATCTCTTGCGCCTGTTCCGCATCCCCGTGGCTTTGATGCCTGAAGTCCGTTCTTCTAGCGAGGTTTATGCGGAGGTCACGACTACTTTAGGGCTGGGCAGTGTCGCCATTGCTGGTATCGCAGGCGATCAGCAGGCATCCTTACTAGGTCAAAGGTGCACCACGCCCGGCCTGACAAAGAATACCTACGGAACCGGATGCTTCATGTTGCAAAACACCGGGACTCGCGCCGCTCCCTCTCGAAATCGCCTGGTGACAACGGTGGCCTGGAAAATCGGCGACACAGTCGAGTATGCGCTGGAAGGCAGCGTCTTCATTGGGGGCGCGGTCATTCAATGGTTACGAGACGGTTTGGGTTTGATTCGTGCCTCGGCTGATGTCGAGCCCCTGGCGGCATCCGTTGCCGACAACGGAGGTGTCTATTTCGTTCCTGCCTTCGTAGGACTGGGCGCTCCACATTGGGACCAGTACGCCAGAGGTTCGATATTCGGGCTGACCCGCGGTAGCAACGCGGGGCACATTGCGCGCGCCGCGCTTGAGAGTATTGCCTACCAGGTGGCGGATCTGTTCGACGCCGTACGGCGCGACGCTGGAACTCCGCTGCTCGAGTTGCGCGTCGATGGTGGCGCATCGGCAAACGACGCTCTTATGCAGTTCCAGTCTGACATTTTGGGCATACCCGTAGCGCGTCCCGCGGTCACCGAGACCACTGCCCTCGGAGCTGCATATTTGGCCGGAATCGCGGTTGGGTTCTGGCGGTCCTTAGAGCAGATTGTTGAACTCCCCTGCCAGGCGGTTAAGTTTGAGCCGAGGATTCCGCGCTCTAAAGCGGAAGCGTTGCGTGGGAGATGGAATGAGGCTCTATCCCGCGCAAAGGCATGGGATGACCCCAAGTTGGGATGACCCCAAGTATAGTTTGCTTCGAGCCGGCAATCAGTAGTCGAATCCTCCCCCATCCAGCCAGACCAGGGGCATCAGCGCCCGACCCGCCTATTTGTTTTTGGGGTATGCGGATTTGCGAAAGCCTGGGAACCAGGGAAAAAGATGGATAGAAAAAATGCATCGTGTGCGTGCGCCCAAGCTGCGCGAGATGGGTGCATGGTTCCAGCTGCACGCGCTGTCCTCGGTTAGCTTCCATGGAAGGAACATGCGCGGGCCATCGTCTCAAGACTGTGAGAAATCGCTTGCGCGTAGCCGAATTCCATCGGTCCATTGGCTGTCGAAGAAACGCGCTGGAGCTCCTCTTGTCCAGATCTTAGCGCTATCCTCTACGGCGACAGCGGGGGCGTAGCCGGGACGTTCCTGCGGGTCTGTGAGATCACGGCAGCCATAAGTGGTCAGGCCCGCCGCAAGTGCCAAACCAATCGGAGCAACGATTTCTTCCGCAGGACCGTCCCCGCAATCCGCTACCCTGCCGCCACGAATCCGATTTGTAAAAAAATTGTCAAAGCTCTGTCATCGCAGTGTCAATCAGGCTATTTGGTGCGGGTTGAGGGTTACAATTTGAGGGTTACAATGGATTCGGTTGGGTGTGCCCGCAAGCTGGAAGCCCCCCTCCGACGCCCAAGGACGGTTTTCATGGGTAACCTAGCTATGCCACTGGGCACGACCAGATTTCCTGATCCGGCGAACGGGACAAGGCCGATAGGCCGACTCCTTGTCGTGGAGGACGATCCTGCAGTTCAAAAAGCTTTGAAGCGGTTATTCGAGACGGAAGGATTCACCGTCGAAGTCCAATCGAATGGCCAGTCAGCCTTGGAGAGTTTCCAGGCGGCCGCTCCTTTGGCCATCATTTTGGATTTGCGCCTGCCCAAGCTTTCAGGCAGAGACCTTTGCAAAGAGATTAAAGCTCAGGCGCCCGCGTTGCCCATCGTAGTGCTCAGCGCGGCCAGTGATGTTTCCGACAAAGTATTGCTGCTTGAACTAGGTGCCGACGATTATGTAACCAAGCCCTTTAGCCCCAGGGAACTGCTGGCGCGAGTGCGCGCTGCGCTTCGCCACACCGTCCAGACGCCAAACGTCAACGTGATCACCTTTGACGGTATTTCGGCGGATTTTAAGAAAATGGAAGTCACGCGCGATGGCAAGCCCGTGCTTCTGACCGCTCAGGAATTCAAGACATTCCAATTCCTGGTGCAGAATGCCGACCGGGTTCTCGGCCGGGACGAGTTGCTGAACGAAGTGTGGGGCTATCAAAACTACCCTTCCACCCGTACGGTTGACAATCACATCCTGAAGCTTCGCCAGAAACTGGAAAAAGACCCAGCCAGTCCCGTACACTTCCGCACGGTACACGGAATGGGCTATAAGTTCGTACGCTAAATTGTCTTGAACCTTTCCACAGAACCCGTGCGGGATGCGCACCAAGCCGGACCTGAAAACGCATTCGTACCCAGGCTTCGATTGCGCACGCGCTTTCTGCTGTCCATGCTGCTCATTTCGGCGGGGCTCACAACTACCAGCCTGCTTCTCGTGCAGCGCAGTGTTCAGAGTCACGTCCGAGAAGGCCTCCGCGTAGATCTGCGCAACTCGGTCAGCACCTTTGAAAATTTCCAACATGAGCGGGAAAAAATGCTGACTCGCTCGGCAGAACTGCTGGCCGACCTTCCCATTACTCGTGCCCTGATGACCTCGCATGACCCGGCAACCATTCAGGATGCATCTGCGGACGTGTGGCAGCTGGCCGGCAGCGATCTTTTTGTGCTGGTCGATCGCAACGGCGCTGTGGTCGGCTTGCACACAAAATCGCCAGGCTTCACCCGCGAGACGGCGCAGAAATATTTTCATCAATCGCTCGATGAGGGAGATTCGCGTCACTGGTGGCTCGGAGCCCACCATCTCTACCAGGCCTTCGTACAACCCATTTACTTCGGTGCTAAGACCGAAGGCCCGCTTCTCGGTTTTCTCGTCATTGGTTATGAAATCGATGACCGTCTTGCCCAAGAGGTAAGCAAGGTCTCGGCCAGCCAGGTGGCGTTTTTGTACGGCAACGAAGTAGTCGCCAGCACTCTGGCCGCTGCGCAGAAAGAGAAAGATAGTCCGGCTCTGCGCGAGCTTGTTCCAGACTCCGCACACGGGGAGCCCCGGGATGTGAAAGTGGGGAACGAGCACTTCCTGGCCACTTCCCTGGATTTGTCAGGCCAGCAATCCATCCCTGTCCGCCTAAGTGTTCTGGGATCGTATGATGAGGCCACGAGGTTCCTCGGCCAACTCAACCGGCTCCTCCTGCTGCTTGGCCTGGCAGCCGTCCTGGTCGGAAGCGCATTGGTGTTTTTTATATCCCACACCTTCACGCGGCCTCTGGGAAGCCTGGTGGCGGGCGTTCGCGCCCTGGAACGCGGCGACTTCCACCATCCGGTGGATCCTTCCGGGGGTGACGAAGTCGCCGAGCTTACCCGTGCCTTCGACCGCATGAGAGCCAGCCTGCTCAAGACCCAGCACGCTCTGATCGAGTCTGAGCAGCTGGCTACCATCGGCCGAATGGCTAGCTCAATCTCCCACGATCTTCGCCATTCTTTGGCGGCAATCGTCGCCAACTCCGAGTTCCTCTGCGACAGTCATCTCACTCCGGTACAGCGCGAGGAGTTGTACCAGGAAGTCCGCGGAGGCGTTAATCAGATGACCGACCTTATCGATTCTCTTCTTGAATTCGCCCGAACGCGGGAGTCCTTGAGCCCGGCTTATGGAGATTTATGTGACACCGTGCAGCGTTCGGTACAAGCAGTGCGTTTGCATCCTCGTCATCAGGGCACTTCGATCGCGGTAACGTGTAACGGCTCTTCCACCGCATGGTTCGACGCCCGGAAACTGGAGCGTGCTCTCTACAACCTGCTGCTGAATGCCTGTGAGGCCGCCCCTTCGGCGAATGGAAGGGTCGAAGTGGTAGTCGATCAACAGGGCGAATCGTCCATTATTACGATAGCGGACAATGGGTCGGGCATTCCGGAGGCCCTTCGGGACAAGCTCTTTCATCCATTTGTGAGTCACGGTAAGGAAAACGGTACCGGCCTTGGACTGACTGTGGTGCAGAAAATCGTGCAGGATCACGGCGGCGAGGTTTCAGTCGAACGCACACCAGACGCTAAAACAGTTTTTCGGGTCGTTCTGCCTGGGCGCGTCGCGGAGACTTTCAGCAACGCAGCGAAAGCCCCCGCGGCGTCCCATCGTTGACCCGTGAAGCGGGGAACATGGTGAACGACTCGATTCGACGTCCGGATGTGTAGATCAGCTTCCCTATTCTTATATTTCGTACGTATCGCGTGTCGGACAGGAGGAAGGTGTGAAAAGCCCTGGGACTTTTGCCTTTCGTCGAACAGCCGCGGCGGTGACCGCTCTCATCCTGGTGGGGACCCGCGCTCCGGCTCAGGAGTCGGCCTCGGCCCGTCCAGCATCGCCGCAGAATGAAGCGACCGTCACTGCGCTGGAGGATTTGCAGGAACAAGTCCGCCAACTGCGGACGTTAGTGGAAGAAGTGCGTACAGAAAACGCCGAGTCGCGCAGCGAAATGCAGGAACTCCGTCAGGAATTGCGCAGCACGCGCGAGCGATTGATATCCTCAACCGCGGTCAGGCCGAGTGGTGAGCTCTCGGCTGCTGCCGCCGAACCGAAGCAAGCCGCCCGGCCAGAGCCTCAAACAGAGTCGGCAGGTGCGGGCGACTCTGCCGCCTCCACGCAAAATACTTCCCGACTGGACAGTCGAGTTCAAAAACTGGAAGAAGCAACTCAACTTCTTGGATCAAAGGTTGACGAACAATATCAAACTAAGGTCGAAACCGCCTCGAAGTATCATGCGCGACTTTCTGGCATCGTGCTGATGAATGCCTTCCGCAATGACGGTGCTTCCAACAACCTGGATTTTCCCGATTTCGCACAGCCCAACCCTCCCGGCAGTCCAATAAGCAGTTTTGGCGCAACCTTGCGGCAATCGGAAATCGGGCTGGAAATCTTTGGTCCGACTCTGGCAGGCGCCAAAAGTTCCGCCAATATCCAACTTGATTTCGCGGGAGGATTTCCTTCCACTCCCAACGGAGTCAATTTCGGAATTGCGCGGCTACAGACCGGCGGTTTCCGACTCGATTGGCAGCACACTTCCGTCGTGGCCGGACAGGATACTTTGTTCGTCTCCCCGCTTTCTCCCACTTCATTTGCTTCTCTAGCGACTCCAGCATTTGCCTACGCCGGAAACCTGTGGGGTTGGACTCCACAACTTCGCCTAGAGCATCGTTTCAATTTTTCTGACCAGCAAACCCTGACTGTGCAGGCGGGAATCCTCGACAACCTCAGTTGGGAGCCGCCCTACAACCCCTTCAACCGCACCCTCCAAGCTGGTGAACGATCCGGCCAGCCGGCCTACGGCATTCGAACAAGCTGGTCGCGCCCGGTATTCGACCACCCGCTCAGTATGGGTGTGGCCGGCTACTATGGCCGCCAGAATTGGACTTGGGATCGCTATGTAGACTCCTGGGCGGGCATGACTGACTGGCAAATTCCTTTGCTTCGGCGCCTGACGCTCTCGGGCGAATTCTATCGAGGCCGAGGAATTGGAGGGCTGGGCGCGGGAATCGGCCGCGCTGTTGTTTTCGGCGGTGACCCAGGTTCTGCAATAACGCCTATACGCGGTCTCGATTCCGCCGGAGGATGGAGCCAGCTCAAGCTTCAGCTTACCTCGAAGTTGGAGATCAACGGCGTTTTCGCCGAGGACAATGCGTTTGCCAGTGACGTCCGCAGTTTTGCCACCGATGAGAATAACTTCATCACGATTCTGGGGCGGAATCGGGGTGGGCTGGGCAACATCATTTATCGTCCCCGATCCGACTTGGTCTTCTCCACTGAATTCAGACGGTTGCGCAGTTTCCCCGTCTATAGCAACAGCAGTGTCACGAATCAGGTGAATCTCGCTATGGGAATACTGTTCTGAACATGATCCGCTCTATCCCATGCCGGGTCGTAGTTTGGACAATGCTGTGTGGCTGCTTGTCCGCGTCAGCCCAGCAGGTCACACTCAAAGCCCAACTGCAACTCACGAGAGACGGCCACCGCGCAAAGGATGCTTCGAAAGCTGTCATCTGGCTCACGCCTTTGGGCACTACTCCGGCACCTCCCGTAGCACCGCAGACGGCATCAGAAGTTCCGCAACTGGTGCAGACCAATAAGAGTTTCCGGCCGTCGCTTCTGGTAATTCCGGTCGGAGGAAAGGTCGAGTTTCCGAACCACGATCCATTCTTCCACAATGTTTTTTCGCTGTTTGACGGCAAACGCTTTGATCTCGGATTGTATGAAAGCGGCACCACTCGCTATGTCCAGTTCGACAAACCTGGGATCTCTTATATTTTCTGTAATATTCACGCGCAGATGAGCGCAGTGATCATGGCTCTAAACACGCGATACTACGGAATCTCCAACTCACATGGAGATATCAGCATTCCGAATGTGCCGCCGGGGCGCTACGAACTCCAGATTTTCCACTCCTCCGCTTCGCCGGACGAGCTGCAGGCCTTGACTCGGGAAATCACTATCACTTCCGGTGATTCATTCATCGGAACCTTTCGCCTCGAGGAATCGAACATCGCGCACGCCCACATGAACAAGTACGGCCGCGATTATGATCGTCCCGACCCGCAGAGCCCTGCCTACGCCAGACCCTGAAGACGCGATTACCTGAATCCGATCACACGTATGATCAGGAAAATCGGGATAGGGGGAGCAGTCACTTGCTGGCCCCTCCCACACCACCGTAGGTGCGGGTCCGCGTACGGCGGTTTGGCGAGTTAAGCCTGCGTCAACGAGGCGCCCGGGTGTTGGGTACAGCTTTCGCCAAGAGCCATGCGGTCCCTGACTGACGCTCGAGTTGGGCTTCACCCTTCCCATCCCGCCAGCAGGCCAAAGAGTACTGGTTTTTCTGTCCGCGATCAGTTCCTGAGTCCCCCGACGCATGCACCACTCTGTTCCGTTCAGGCCTTCCCCACTAGCGTGGATAGCACGCCCTCTGCTGACTTCTGCCCCGCGTTAGAACGTCTTACGACGCCCCCAGCCCTCAAGACAGCAAGGGCAGATCTCCCGAGGTAAGTTCGACCCGCTGGGGCGCAAGCCGGATTTAACCAGTGCGCTTGATGGAAATGAGTTTCGCGATCATGTGCTCGCTCGCTCCGCACCGTAGGCCTCACTATCCGGTTCTTGTTCATCGGCTCGCGCCTTGCTCCACGCTTCTTTTAGACCCCGCCTCGCGACGACGCCCTTGCACTTCGCTATCACTTCACCTCAGGTTGTGAAGAGGACTTGCACCTCCCAGCTGTCGATCATGCTCGGCACAGACAAGAAGGGGCGTGCCGGTTAGCACGCCCTTCTTCGCCTCTGACCTTCACTTCGTTTACATCAACCCTCGTTTACATCAACCCGTGGCGCTCCTCTTGTTCAGCAGTCAGCCGTAGCTTTGGCTTAGTGATGGCCGCCGTGATTTCCGCCAGAGGGATGACCACCGCCGCCGGAAGAAGGGCTGCCGCCACCGCCGCCTCCAGAAGAGTGTCCGCCACCCCCACCGCCGCTATAGCCGCCACCGTGACCACCACTGGGTGCACTGTAGCTGCGACCTCCGCCGCCACCGTAACTAGGCGCGCCGTGATAGCCTCCGCCGCTAGGTGGTGCTGAGTATCCACGACCACCGCCGTGGCTCGCTGGAGCGTAGCTGCCTCGGCTTCCGCCACCGTAACTTGGTGCCGGGCGAGAGCCGCCAGAATATCCGCCCGAAGAACGCGGTTGCACGATCGGCTGCCGCATATTGAGCGGCGGACGATAGGACGACGATCCGCCTCCGTAGCTACTTCTCGGAGGAACTGAGCCGCGCGATTCACTTGGGCTCGGCGCAGTCCGGTTCCAATAGCTTCCACCGTTGCTGCGGCTAGGCGGCGCTGCGCTACGCGAGGGCGGGTTGGAAGGTCTGTCCGCCCCACGGTGTGACCCGCTATTGCTCGGAGACGACATGGGTGGCCGGTTTGCCGAAGGTGCCGCAGCATACGGACGTTCCGCGTTCCCCGGTCGCGTATTGCTGTTGCTCGGCGGAGTAAATGGCCGGAACCCTCCACGATTTCCATTCTGCATCGAAGAGGATGAACTCGCGCTTCGGGGGGCCTGCGCATTGCCCGGGGCCGGGCGCGGATTGCTGTTGTTTGGCGGAGTGAATGGGCGGAATCCGCCACGATTCTGTTCCGCCGTGGACTGGCTGCCCAGGGCTCGAGTCATTGGCCGGTCAAATCCGCCCGCCGCTGATGGACGGTTAGCGGCCGCCGGACGGTTGCCAGCAGGCGGACGGTTGCCGCCAGCCGGACGGTTGGCCGCACTTCGCGTCGCCGGATTATTCATCTCTCGGGACGCAGGTGTGCCCGCACTCGGTTTTTGCATCGTGCCTCTGGCCGCAACTGCGGTACTCGCACCTACTTGTCCACCAGCATGCACCGGGGTAATGTGGTTCCGCTGCATGGCCTGTTGCAATCGGGCAGTTTGCCGTTCAAACGATGCCGGACGAGACGCAGCACGCCCGTTACCGAAGAAACGCTGTGCCGTGCCGTGTACCGTGCCCGGCGCCGCCGCGCGCCCGCTGGCTGACAAGCTCGCACGCGTTGGGACTACAGGCAGATTGCCCGTCATCATGCGTGCGTTGTGCAATTGATCGCGGTTTGCTGCGACGGCTCGAATTCGACCTGCACCGAAGGCATTTGCGCCTACGGTCGACATCGCGCGGCCCACATGCGGATCGTTGATTCGCGCCAGGTTCGAATATCGCAGACCGTTGTGCAGCGGTGCGATGCCGCCGTAGCGATTGATATTCGTTATGTTGATGTTGGTGATGTTCACCGCTCCAAAGCGGCCACCCCACCCACCCCACCAGGGGAAAAAACTATCGCACGGACCAATCGGCAACCAGCCGAAGCCGCCCCATCCGCCGAAGCCGACTCCAAAGCCACCTCCGAATCCAAAGAACGACACGTAGGCTGGCGCCCACAGTGGACGGTAGCCGAAGGCTACCGGTCCAGGCCACCATACCCAGGAACTGTCGTAATTCATCCAGCGGCCATAATGATAAGGCGCCCAGCCCCACGGCTCAGACCCTACCCACGTCCAGCCGTAATCAGGTTCCCAAACCCAGTTGCCATCACGATACGGTGCCCAGTCCTCGGGCTCAGACGGTTCCCAGACCGAACCGTAGTCCGGCACTTCTCTCCAGCGGCCATTGGCATCAAGATCTTGCGCTCCAACGTAGTAATGATTGGTGTGATTCCACGATTCTGCACTCTGCATCATGTGGTCACGATCGCTGTTCCAGCGATCCCAGTCGTCACTGTCGGGCGCGCCCGATATTTTGTACTGCGCATCCGTGGCCGTGCCCCGCACCGTAATCATGTCGCCTCTGCGGATTTCGGTGCTGCCCTGCTGCGTGGTGACTTGCGCCTCGCCGTTGCGGGCGATGATCACTGTGTCGCCGTCAGGTCGCACCTCAATGCGGAAGCTGCCATCCTGATGGGCGGGATGGATTGAGACGTTCGGCGTGTCAATCTCAGGCTCTGCCTCGCTATTCTTAAAAACCGCGTACGTAGCGATGCCTTGCCCTAGCTGCACTTGAATCTGATTTTTTGAAAGGCCAGTAATATCCGCCTGGGAGTTCGGTCCGAGACGCAGCACATTGGCGTAGTCGAGTTGCAGCTCCGCCCGAGCATTATCTGCGGTCGATACGCGGTCACCGGTCATCACCGGCGCGTTCAAAGTCGCTGCCGACCAGTCGCCGGAGTCGCCGCGCTGCGTCGACACATCTCCGCGGATCATGCTGATGCGGGCAACGCCCTGATCCGTTTGGGTTGCGTTGGGTTGCGTAGCATCTTCGAGCGGTGCCGGTTGAGCGGACTCCTCGGGCTGTCCCATCTCCATCGGCGCGCTCGGTTGGTCCGATGGTGCCGGACCTTCTTCCGTCGTTTGGGCGCGAGCGCCCATACTGAATGCGCTGGTCAGCGCCAGAGCTATAACTGCGAACTTTGCTATAAATGCATTTTTCATAACTTGCCTCTTTCCCATCACCCAAATCCAGCCCCGGCGGGGCAGGATTCCATCACAAAAAGTGGTGGCAACTGGCATGCCAAAGTGAAGGATCCCCCAGTCACTCAACCCTTGTATTTTCAACGAGAAACGTCGATGGAAGTGGAGAGTTATTGTTGGAAATGAGGATCTCTGGCCGCCCTCAACCAAAAGTGGTGGTTTTCAGCCACCAGGAGCACACAGAGCTGATGCACTGACTGGTGAGGTTGGTAAAGGAGCCACCAAAAACCAACAGCCCTGATACTCACTCGGGGCTGTGGAGGAAATCTCGGTAGCAAACGCCATCCCTCGCTTCAACGATAGCGGCTTGCGCAGTGCGAGCCAGCAAGGTCAGGCTATGCTTCCTTCTCCCCCTCATCCGCAATCCCAATCTTTGACAACCGATAGCGCAACGCATTCCGCGAGAGCCCGAGCAATCGGGCGGCCTGACTCTTGTTTCCACTGGCACGACGCAACGCTTCTTGAATCATCTCGTCCTCCCAGCGTTCGAGCGTCATGCCTTCAGGCAGGAAGTGATTTTCTGAGGTTTCGTCCCGGACAGGACGAGTATCAAGATGAATGTCGGCGGGCTCGATCACATCCCCCTTGGCCAGCGCGCACGCGCGCTCGATGATGTTTTGCAGTTCGCGCACGTTCCCCGGCCAGTGATAATTCACCAGAATTCGCACCGCCTCGGGCGCAATGCCTTTCACAGGCTTACCGGCACCGCCGCAAAACCGTTCCATGAAAAGACTGGCTAGATCGGGGATGTCTTCCTTGCGCTCGCGCAAGGGCGCAATGTCGATGGGCACAACGTTTAAGCGGTAGTAAAGGTCCTCGCGGAATGTTCCTTCCTCGAGCGCAGCCCGGAGATCGCGGTTGGTGGCAGCAATCAGACGTACATCCACTTTGACGGTTCGCGTGCCGCCCAAGCGTTCAAACTCGCGCTCCTGCAAGACGCGAAGCAGTTTGACCTGTATGGCCGGTGGCACATCGCCAATTTCATCGAGGAACAAGGTTCCTTTGTCAGCCAGTTCAAATTTCCCCGGCTTGCTGGCGTTCGCTCCCGTGAATGCTCCTTTTTCGTAACCAAACAGTTCGCTCTCCAGGAGACTCTCAGGAATGGCTGAGCTGTTTATCTTAATGAATGGGCCGCGCGCTCTTCGCGACTTCTCATGAATCGCGCGTGCGATCAGGTCTTTGCCAACGCCGCTTTCGCCACCCAAGAGAACTGTTGAGTTCGTCGGTGCCACCCGTTCCACGGTAGCCAGCACTTCCTGCATCTTCGGGCTGCGTGCCACCACGTTAGGATGCGCATAGCGTTTGCCCAATGCCTCGCGAAGGGATCGATTCTCCTCGCGCAGCTTGTGAACATCCAGCTCCTTATGAATCACCATCCGCATTTCGGCCAGCGAAAACGGCTTGAGCACGTAATCGCTGGCTCCGGCCTTCATGGCTTCGACCGCCGTCTCCACCGTGCCGAAGGCCGTCATCACGATCACCGGCAGCGCCGCATTCTGGTGTTTAACCGCCTGCAAGAATTCCAGGCCATTCATACCCGGCAGCTTGAGGTCCGTTACCACCAGGTCGACGGAGTTTTCCCTCAGCAATTTCAATCCGCTCTCGGCATCTCCCGCGGATAGGGTGGTGAACCCCTCCTCCCCGAGGTTGAGTTCGAGCAGCCGCCGCATCTTGGCCTCATCTTCGACAATCAAAATTGCCGGCATTTTTCTTCTTCTTGATCAGCGCTGCAAATTCACGAAATCACTAACTCCGATTCAGGTCTGGAACGGGTGGCCTCAACCGCTAAAGGGAAGAACATCACAAAGCACGCTCCTTGTGACTGCGGGCTATCCGGCGAACGGCCGCTTTCCACCTTAATCCAGCCCTGATGGCCGTCGATTATTTTTGAAACGATCGACAAGCCCAATCCCACCCCGGTCTTTTTTGTGGTGACAAATGGATTGAATATCTGTTCCCGCAAGTCCTCGGGAACGCCGGGGCCACTGTCGCATAAACGTACTTCGATCCCATCCCGGCCCAGGGACCGCGAGATTTCAGCGGCAACTCTCAACCTGCCGCCCTCGCTGCCCATGGCGTCGTAGGCATTTTGAATAATGTTCACGAACGCCTGCTCGCATAAGCTCTCGTCGAGCGGGATAGTTGGCAGGTCTTCCTGATAGTGTCTCTCTACAGCAACCGGCCCGCCCTTCCACATTGTAGCGACCAGTTGCAGCGACCGTTCGAGTACCGGAGTTATATCCTGCGGGGTTAATTCGGTGTGCAAAGGCCGCGCGAAATCGAGGAAGCGAGTCACCAACGCGCTCAAACGGTTCACTTCTGTGGAGATGTAACCGGCGAGCTCGCTGGCCAGCGGGGTCGATTCCTTTAACTTCTGGTTCAACATTTCCGCCGAGGCTTTAATCACGCCCAGAGGATTTCGAATTTCATGCGCCAGACCGGCAGAAAGCTGCCCCAGCGCCGCCAATCGTTCTGAACGCCGCGCCTCAGCCTGTGCCAGCTCCAGTTTGCGATTCGTTTCTGAAAGCGCCTCGGCTAACTCCTGATAACGCTTGGTCTGGCGCCGGTTTTCGACCACGAATCGGTTCACCAGCATGGCGGCAAGGAAGAAGAAGAGAATGCGGATCGCCAGCAGTTCGTAGGGCTCCGTCCCAATTTCGAACTCCTGGCCTGCGGGATAGAGATAGGAACAGTAAGCGGCCGAGGCCAGCGCCGTCCATAGCAGCGTAGCCAAGGGGCTAAAATACTCCGCCGCAGTGACTATGGGCAGGTAATAGATCGGATAGTAATAGCTGTTGATGGCGATTTCATTGGTGTGATCGATGAGGACCGTAGCCAGCGCGATCTTCAGCAGAACAATATAGGCCGGACCGCGGCTAGGGAGGCGGGCGACAAGCCAGCCCTCGCTCAGTTGGAGAATACCGAAGGCAAGCAGGATGAGCTGCTTGTGGTACTCTTGAATCGGTGGCAGCACGGCCAATCCGGCGAGCAACAGCAGCCACAGAAGATCCAGCCAGTTGAGTTTGGAATCCCTTCCCTCGCTCATCGCATTCACGTGACTACGCCCCATAGCTAAAGCTAGGGGCTTCAAGAGCCACGCCCGCTATCGCAGGCGTTTCGGTTCTCAGGCGCAGTCCACGCCTTAAAATCTCCAATGCCGATGCGTGGTCGCGGGTTGTTTTCAAACCGCAAGCCGCGCATTGGTGCAACCGGTCCCAAAGTTTCTTGGGCACAGGCGCACCACAAGGGCATTGTTGCGATGTTCCACGGGCATTCACTTTCACCAGCAGCCTGTCGGCACTTTCAGCCTTACAGGACAACTTTGCGATGAAGCTTGACCACGCGGCATCCTATACTGACTTGGCAAGCATTCCGCCAGCGCAGCCACACCCGTGTAAACCCTGAAATCCCGGTTTAGTTTCCTGGGAGGATGAGGTGGCTGCTGACGCTGCACTGGCAGCGACAATCCGATGTCACCATTACGCACAAATCGACGCGGGCGCCGGGTTGGGTTGTTGTCTTTGGTTGAACTCAGAATCAGCACTAATTTTTCAGCTTCGGACGCTGGCACGCATCCACGATCTTGGACGGATCGATGGCGGCATCGTCTAGCTGCTCTTCCATAATCTTGCCATCCTTGCCGATCAGAAAATTCACCCGCCGGGCGGCTTTGTACTTATCGAAGTAAACTCTAAACTTACGGGTCGTTTCGCCACCCCAATCACTCAGCAAAGGAAACGTGACTCCGATTTGGTCGGCGAAGGCTTTATTGGCGAACGGGCTGTCCATGCTCACACCCAAGACCTGGGTGTCGGCTGCTTCCAGCTTTTGCAAGTTCTGCTGGAAGTTTTTCATTTGCTCCGTTCAACCCCCGGTGAAGGCAAAAACATAAAATGCCAGCACGACATTCTTCTTGCCGCGATACTGACTCAATGTCACATCCTTCAGATCCTTGCCATCGAAATATTGCAGCTTCAAGTCAGGCGCCACATCGCCCACTTTCGGCATGTCCACCGGGGGCGCAGGTTTCTTGCTCTGAGCCAGCAGCGAAACCGCACTCGTTACAGCCATCGCACCGGCCAATATCGACGCCGCCAACACATTGGAATTTCTCTTTCGCATTCCACTCCTCCTAAATATTGAAGACCACCCCAGCTTACTCCACCCGAAAAACAGAGTAAACGCCTCGACGTGCTTTGACGTTGCCTAAACTGGCCCTTAACCGGTAGATTCTGCGAGGGAACTCGAAACTGTGCTAAAGCCTCTCAGCACCCTCAATGACATCTTCTTCACGGTCGTCGACCGTGACGAACCACGACTCGTGCTGTACCGGAAAAATGACTCGTGGACCGCAGTCTCGTCA
>QIAN01000153.1 GCA_003225005.1 Acidobacteriota bacterium
CGCGCCATTTATTCGCTCTATCACGCACGCTCCGGATCAGACAGCCTTACGGCCTTGACTTCTCCACTGTGAATTCAATCTCGCCGTTCCGAGCTATCGTGGATTATTACTCGGCCATGACTAATTTTCATGGAGTTTCGCGGGCCGTAGGCCCGAGCTGACAGCCTTGTAGACAACGCCCATGCCGCCGCCACCCAGCTTCTCGATGACGCGGTAGTGCGAGATAGTTTGGCCGATCATTCGGGAGATGCCTCGCTTTCGGGTTGATTCATCTTACGGACGCTGCATTTGCTAGTCAACGAATGACGGGCTCTGGCGCGAGCGTGTCGGATCCGGAGCAATTGGCCTTGGAAGGGGGCTATTTGCGAAAGTAGCCGTACCCGACATTCTTAATTTGGGACGCTGTGCGATCACTCCGGATTCCTGAACGCCCGTGACTCGGGAACGGACCGTTAACGGGTTCCCGCATTGGCCACAGGCTGTTAACAAGCTTAAAATTATGAAACGCAACGCGATCAACAATCAACCCTCAACTCATCCACGCAAGATATAAGAAAAAAGGAGAATCTCAATGCCATACGTGAATGTCGGGAAAGAAAACTCCACAGACATCGAACTTTACTACGAAGATCATGGTGCGGGTGACGCGGTGGTGCTCATCCACGGATATCCACTGAGCGGTGCTTCCTGGGAGAAGCAGATTCCGGTGCTTCTGGCTACCGGTCACCGTGTCGTCACCTATGACCGCAGGGGGTTCGGCAAGTCCAGCCAGCCAACAGCGGGCTACAACTACGACACCTTTGCCGAGGATCTGCACAAGCTCGTGACACACCTCAAATTACGTGATTTCGCTCTGGTCGGTTTCTCGATGGGTGGAGGTGAAGTGGCGCGCTACTTGGGCAAATACGGATCGAAGGGGGTAAGCAAAGCGGTGTTCATCTCGTCGGTTCCGCCGTTCCTGCTCAAGACGCCGGACAATCCGGAGGGCGTGGATGGCGCTGTCTTCGATGGCATCCAGAAAGCCATCGTCGCAGATCGCTACGCGTTCTTCACCGAGTTTTTCAAGAATTTCTACAACACAGACCTCCTTTTGGCTAAGCGCGTCAGCGAACAGGCGGTGCAGGCTAGCTGGAACCTTGCAGCAGGCGCCTCCGCCACGGCAAGTCTTGCTTGTGTGCCAACCTGGCATGAAGATTTCCGCGAGGATCTCAAGCGCGTCGACGTACCCACCCTCGTCATTCACGGGGACGCAGACCGGATTGTGCCGATTACCGCATCGGGACAGCGGACGGCCAAGCTCATCAAGGGAACCCGGCTGTTTGTGCTGAAGGATGGGCCGCACTGCATAACTTGGACGCATGCGGACGAAGTGAATCGTGAATTGGTGGAATTCCTGGGAAAAGGTATTGCGAAGCATGCAGCCGCAACCACCAGAACGGAAGCCGTCGCGTAACCGACCGTTTTTCAAATCGTCACTTCACCGGAGGGCGCCGTCTAGGAACGGCACCCATCTTGCGCCAGAGAATCTCGGACATATACACCGCGAACCGCTAAGTTCAAACCGGTTTTGCGAAGCCAAGGACGAGGTTCTGGGAGGAGGGCCGGCAACTCTTCCATAACCGATTGTGTGCGGTTTGCCCCTGACTCGCTCGTAACCCGCCAAAGCGGCCAGCGGCACTGCAACTATCTGACCCTAATCCAACATATATTGAATAGGATCAGGAAAGATAATCAATGGGCGACTCCGTAACGGAAAGCCTGATCCTAGATCTTCTTGAGTGGCTGATAAAACGCGATCGAAGCTACGAAGAAGTGATGGATGCATGGCGTACGTCGTGCCCCAGACTGCCGGTTTGGGAGGATGCGAATGATCGCGGACTTGTCATGAAAGAGCAGGTGCAAGGACGCTGCATTGTTAGGATTACATCATCAGGGTTTGCCTTCCTTGAGCAAAGCAGGCTTCGAAAGCCTGAAGCGACCCGCACAGTCTGACTGACAGGAAGACTTCGAGACCGGACGATTACCGATAGGTTGCCTCCACGGCAAATCTAAGGAACAGTCAGTCTATCCGTGACCTCGCGATCGGTTCGCGGGCGTGTGGTCGACAACTCAAGGTTTGCCATCCAGCAGCAATCGGCACAGCGAGGCCTCCAAAACGGTAACTGCGTTGCCCGGGAACGTTTGGGGATTTCGAGAAGGGTGCCTGGCGGGAAAAATAACTCTCTGCAGCAATGCATTCGTTCACGACTCGCGCATGCCACACTGTTCAGTTAGTACGTTTCAGATTTGCGGTCCAGTTGGTGACGAGTGTAAGCGGTCGATCTTCCGCAGTGCTGGATGTGTTCACGATGAATCGTTTCCCATCGGGAGTTACGTCGTACGTGGCTGAGCCAGCGGGATCGAGGGGCATAGATGCTTTGAACAAAGGGTGAGTCGCAGTCACCTGTAGGGTTGCGCGGCTCATTTCTACCTGAGCTTCCATAAAAGTGTGGTCCGAAGCCCAGTAGAAGATCGCCTTGCCGTCACGGCGCCACCTGGGTTCGCGCCCGCCGTTGACCGAGATCTGCCATTTGCCGTTGGGTCCGGGAAATTGCGTAACGTAGATCTCAGTTCGCCCTGACTCTTGGGAAGTGTAGACCACCCAACGGCCGTCGGGAGAGAACTGTGCTTCGCTCGTGGTGAGCTGCGCAGGAAGGAAGGGCTGGGGTTTCATCTCCTCTGCAAGCGGCAGCTGCCAAACACTGAATCCGACCGGGGTCTGCGTGAACAGAAGATATTTGCCGTCGGGGGACCAGTCTGTAGGCAGCTTCAACTTGTCAGCGACAAATAGCGGCTTCTCCGTGCCTGCCCCGTTAGAGGCAATCACAAAAATGTTGGAGGCTCCCGTCTCAAACCGCGAAAAGGCGATTTGGCGGCCGTCGGGTGACCAGACCGGGCTTCTGTCGCCAGCTCCTCCAAAGGTATAGCGTGTGCGCGCTCCCCGTGCCAAGTCATAGACCCAGATGCTCCCCCCAGGGTCACCAATCAAGACCGCGAGACGACGACCGTCGCGCGAAAGACTCACTGTGCGGTATCTGTCGATATCTCCCAGTTTTTGCAGTACGTGGCCGTCGCGCGCATACCACAGGAGCTGAGAGCCTTGGAGGCCGACAGCCGACTGGTAAACTAGCGTGCCGTCGCTCGCACAATCAAATACCGCGTGCCAATTACCTTCCTCAAAGTGCACATCTTGCGCGATTGCAAGAGGCTCACCCTTCAGGGTCGCATTGGAAAAATCGAAGGGTTGCGCCATCAGTGTCCGATTCTGTAGGAACAGCAGATAGCCGGGCACCGCAATGGCATTTGATGTCGAAATGGTCAAGAAGCGATTTTCTTTGCCGTCAAGAGAGGCTACGTAGATGGCGTCGAGGTCCGCGTGCGGTTTGGCATGGCTGGCTGCTAGGTATAGAAAGTGTTTCCCGTCGGGCAAGAAAAACGGCCAGCGATGAGTGGTGTGGCGGGATTGGTCGATTCGGGTTACAGGCGTTGCTGTTCCGCCCGAGGCCGGCACGCGATGGATAGGAGTCTGTGCGGAAGGTGCGAACAGGATGACATCATCCCGGTTCCAGGTTCCGCCGCGTGGATTGTCGGCGTCGGTAATATCGACTGGCGAACCGCCGCCAACGGAAATGCGCTTGAGTTTTCCGCCGGCGAAGTAACCGATCGACTTCCCATCGAACGACCAGAAGGGGAACGAAGCAGAATCAGTGCCCTGCAAGCTGTGACTGGAGCCATCCGTCAGGCCACGAATCCAGATCAACCGGCTCCCACGTTCGTCGGTTGCAACGAATGCCAGGAGTCTGCCGTCTGGGGACAGGACTGGATAGCCTGCTGTGTCCCCGGTAAAGAAGTAGCTGGTGTTCTCCGGAGGCAGCAAGTAAGCCTGAAGTGAGGGTCTGTGTTGATCGCGGTTTTGGAAATACAGCAGGCTGGATATTACCGCGAGCAAGGCAAAGACTGCAGCAGCAACCCAAGCCCAGCGCTCACGAGTCTTAGGGCGCGCGATGAGCGGCGCCTGAGCCCCTGTCTGCGAGCCGCCTTCGGCCATCCATTTCAACTCGCTAGCCAAGTCCCCTGCGCTTTGCCAACGATCGTCGGGATCTTTCGCTAAGCATTTCTTGACGACTCTTTCCAGCACCAGTGGTGCAAGCGGCTGCAACTGCGTGATCGACGGAGGCTCCGCGGTCAGAATGGCGGCGATCAAGCTGGCTCGGCTCTTTCCGGCAAAGGCCGGCTGGCCCGTCGCCATTTCGTAGATCACTTCGCCGAGCGCAAAGGTATCGGTGCGTGTGTCTGCCTCTTTCCCCTCCAATTGCTCGGGTGCCATGTACTGGAATGTCCCCACGATTGTGCCCTCTTTCGTCAGCTTCGACTGCTCCGCAGTCATTTCCGCCAGAGCAGCGTCCAGTGGCACAACCTCCGACTGCTTGACCACGCCGAAGTCCATCAGCTTGGCACCCGACTTGGTGAGCATGATGTTGGCGGGCTTCAGATCGCGATGTGTGATCCCCAGCTTGTGTGCCTTGGTTAGGGCATCGGCAATCTGCGCGCCATAGCGAATAGTCTGCTCCAGCGGCAGCGCTCCTCTCACGAGTCGCTGCTCCAGCGTTTCGCCCTCGATCAGTTCCATGACGAGAAAATCCACTCCGTCCTGGTGTCCAATGTCGTACAGGGTGCAGATGTGAGGGTGCGATAGTTTGGAAACAGCTTTCGCTTCGCGCTCCAACCGCTGCCGCAAGGACGGATCAGAGGACAGATTGGCGGGCAAAACCTTGATCGCTACATCCCGCTCCAGCCGCGTGTCGCGGGCACGGTACACCTCGCCCATGCCGCCTGTGCCGAGCGGCGAGACAATTTCGTACGGACCGAGTTTGGTCCCCGACGTGAGCCCCATGCTTTGCGCGTCATTATAGTCCCAAGAAAAGGCGCCACTCGCTTGGAGCCGCGCAGAAGCGGCCGCACTCGGCGTTAGATTTGAACCACCACGCGATAACTCCCGGTTAATTTCGACATAACTGGTCCAATCTGTGCACGCGCCCTTAAATCTCTCCATCTGCTTGAGTTACGCTCGCGCGGGCATCATGATTGGCCAGTTATGTCGGCTACTCTTACCTTGGGACTTCAGAGTCATCCGGGAGGCGGGCTAGTGACCTCAGCCGGACTGGGCGTCGTCAATTGACACCAATCATCGCAACCCCACTGAACAGTTACCGAGACAGCTGAAGCAAAGTAGCCAAGGAACGATCCGCAGTGCGCTTTACGCTGCTGCCCTGGCTTCTTGAGCGGCTTTTGCGGGGGCACGGATCACATCGATCACCAACTTAGGGTTGGAGAGCATGGGGACGTGGCTGCTGGCGACCTCCGTCGTCGTGGCGGCCACGTTTCCTGGGTACAGGAGCTTCTGCCGGAAAGCGAAGCAAAACCGGTGCGGTAAAGTGTTCGTCCGGTTTCAGATTGCCGTGGTCATCCACTTTGCTCCAGCCGGTATTTGCAGAAACGTAAATCATGCCATTTGCTGCAGCAGCGTGAGTGGGATCTCCCAGGCGTTCAGTCGCCTGTTCAATGATTTCAGCAGAGATGATTTCGGTCTGGGTTGCGTTCAGGCGGAAGCGCACAATGCGCGCGGGTTGGGTGCCATTCTGTATTCCGATCAGTGAGTCTCCGTCGAGCAGGAGTCCGTCCAGTCCTGTAACTGCAATGTTTTCCGGATGCGGCAGATACTCCAGTTTGCCTGGCTGATTTCCAGACCGGCGGACTATGCCGATTCCCATTGGATAATCGGCCACGAACACCCTCTTGCCGTCTTTTGCCAGTACCGGAGTTTGCGGCGAGAAGAAGTCACCGCCAATTTTTTCGAGCTTCGCCGTTTTCAGGTCGCCCTGCACGCGATAGACGCCCCCACCAATGCTGTCGGACACATACACTGTCCCATCCTGTGCAACGGACATGTCTCCCATTACGGCTGGATGGCCTTCCGCCAAATCAAAGCGCTGCAGAATGTTTCCGCTGGTTCCGTCCATGGCGAAGAGACTGGCTTTTCTTTCGTCCCCTTTTGGGAATGAGGTAAAGTCCGGCATGGCAGATGCTGTGAACCACAGCCGATGCCGTGGCTGGTCCATTGAAACTGCCAGAGTGGGCCAGCGCTTTGCCGATTCATTCACAGGAATTTCTTTCAGAGCGCAATCCCGGCCACTTTTCTGTGGCAATAAAACCCGATACAAAGTGTGATGCTGAATGCTGGACACTACAAATGTGCTGGAGAGTTTGTCGAAGGCAATATCTTCCGGCATCAGATCCGGCATCGGAAGAGTGCACGCCGCTTCAGCATTCTGGATGGGTCTGGTCCGCAATTTCATCTCATCTGCAATCTTTTGAAAGCCGGGTTCACTGGCAAGTGATTTCAGATCGTTGTCGCCGGCAACGTCATAAGCCAGGCCAGCAGCGGCAAATTTTTGCAACCACTGAAGCGCTTCTGTTTTGTGATCGAGGTGCATCTCTACCAGCGCCATGCGCAGCATGTAAGGCGGCGTGGGCCCAGGCAACTCACGCCCAATCTCGATGAGCACTTCGCGCAGCGCCTTCCAGTCATGCTGCTTCCTGAGTTCGCGTGCTTTTTGGTTTAGTTGATCAAAGGGCACACGATCGAGCGAAAATGAAGGAAACACCGACAGAAATGCCAGCGTCAAACTAAGCAGGAATCGTTTCATCCTAATATTAGCCAGAATTTCCATTTTGACTTCGAAAAACTGCAAAGATTGTTCAACAGTGCCAAGGAGGGGACCTCGGTGTACTCTCTTTCTTCACCGCCGGCGAAGACGAATGCCGCGCCTGGACCATCCCCGTGAACACGCGGGCAGTTCAAGGCGCCGGAGCGATCCATTCCGATCTCGAACACCACTTCATCCGCGCCGAAACTATCCGCGCTGGGACCAGTTTCTTGAAGCAGGCTCGGAGGCAAATGCCCGTGCCCGCGGCACTCTCCGCCTGGAAGGCAAAGACTACATCGTGCAGGATGGAGATGTGATGCACATCCGGCACTCGGGGTACCTGCAGGTTTTTAAGGTTGTGAATCCATAAGCCGTCTAAAGCAACGGGGTCGCAATGTTGGGGACTATCTCCTCGTCTGCTGTCAAGCTACGCGAACTTCTGGTAGTGGTGCAGTTTGAATCCTCTCACCTTACTATCGCAATGGAGGCATGGAAACCTGCTTCGCTGAAAACCATGCCGCCGCAGTTAAACATAATGTAATCACGATTGAGAAAGCGATGGGTATGCTAAAGAGGTATCTCCAGCTCACAACCGTGATGCCGGCAAAGCAAAGGGCGAACGCCCACGCAGTGCCGCGCATGAGCGCCAAAGTCGCTGCCGGAAGGCCACCTAGCTGCCATGCCAATATCGCCGCGAATAGATAAAACACGCCGACAGAGAATCCGGCCGCCACGAAGAGGTCCCAATACGTGCGGTTGAACCCCTGCACGTCAAAGTGAATTGACCGCATTGAGCCAAGAAGGGGATTAACTCCCCATTTGGGATCAGACTGGCGAAAGCCAAGTGTATGTCCTACCGCGAAAAGCAGCAGAAGAACAGCAGCGATTCGATAAAATACAGATGCTTTCATTCTTGCCTCCAGAGATCACGGCAGCGGGCACCACTATCCTGCCGCGTAGGTTCAAGCTGTACCACTACCGAACTTCTCGCTCTTTTGTATTCTGCGAATTCCTAGGAACTGCATTACCGCAAACACTAGCACCACGTCTCAGACCACTCCGACCACCCACTTTCCTCCTGTGCTTAACGGCGCGACAAGGATCAGCACACAACTGCCAAGCACCCACGCGGAGTCCATCAACACTGCGATCCAAGCATTAGCCGTCTTGATCTGCTGTCTGCGCGCATTTATGACCAGGGTTGCTGCAGTCCCAAAAAAAGGCAACGCAACCTCTATCTGCCCGATTACAGGGCAGCATTGGCTTTTTCTCAGTTCCGCTATCCGCATCGCCATCGATCCGCCTTACGGCTTCACTACCCCATAGGGGAGCGGTACGGACTTACCCTGTTCCGCTGAGAAGACACGATAGGTTAGGCCTTCCCTGTACGCCGGCAGCTTGATGTGCCCATGACCGAGGATTATCGAGCCAGGGTACCCACTGCAAAAGGAGCGCATAGCATCTTCCGCTCCCCTAGTGTCACGACGCTTAATGGGAATTTGCATATGCTGGCCATGCTATCCACCCTGGCCCCTGGCCACCTTGATGCTAGCAGCTGCACCATCCCCTCGCGGTTCCGATGCCGATCTCTCGATTGCGGGATACGTTGTCAGAGGGTTCCATGACGAGTCGTTACCTTCACGCCATGCCTCGTAGGGTAGTGCTGATGGGACAGCACGTCTGATGAATTGATCCTTTCTACAGACAATCATCTCAGCAACTTTCAGGTCACAGCGATAAAACACTAGCGTTAACCGGGCACAACACCGAGCGGCTCTGCTGCGATGATCGACTTCGACGCCGCCCGGTAATCGGAGGGCTCGTGAGAAGCCAAATATAATCGTATCGGTATACGTGTCGTTGGGAATTTTCCGAAATGCAGACGCTTGTCGCACTAACACGCAGAGTGTCTCCACGAATTGCCGAATGCGAGCTTACGTTCATCAATCGGCAAGCCATCGACTATCCGCGAGCCGTTCAACAGCACAGCCAATATCAGCAGCTTTTGCGCAACCTGGGAGCAAAGGTCATTGAGCTGCCGAGCGATGACCAGTGTCCTGATTGCTGTTTTCTTGAAGACACCGCACTGGTTCTGGATGAGGTAGCGGTCATAACCCGTCCTGGAAGTGAAGCTCGTCGTCGCGAAGTGGACGGCGTCGCGCCAACCATCATGAAGTATCGGAACGTGGTGCGGATCGATTCACCGGGAATGCTGGAGGCCGGAGACGTCCTCCGCATGGGCCGTAATCTCCTGGTCGGGGTCTCAACCCGGACAAACCAGCAAGGGATTGAGATGCTACGAACGGCACTCAAGGCTTATGGATACGAAGTGGTCGCGATTCCCATGAAAGGAGCTCTACACCTGAAGAGTGTCTGTACAGCGCTGGATGATCACACCGTGCTCGCCGACCCAAGGCACTTTGATGCAGGCGAATTGTCTGAATACAAACTGATTGAGGTGCCGGCCGCAGAATCGATGGCGGCCAATGTGTTGCGGATCAACTCCGCGGTTTGTATCCACGCCGGATTTCATCAAACTGTCGACCTCTTACGAGCCAAGGGGTTCGACATCCGGACGCTAGACATCTCGGAGTTTCTCAAAGCAGAAGCTGGACTCACCTGCATGAGCATCCCTTTTTATGCGTCCAGCACTTAAGTGATTTGAGGGGCAGCTCGCAGTTTGCGGCGGCCAGTGAAGAAAAAGAAGGATCCCAGTGCTAAGAAGAAGAGGCTGCCGGAGAACATTTTGAGTTCGAATAACGGCACCGACCTCACTTGCTTTGAAGGCACAAAAACCACAGCTATCGCCAGCAGGGCAGTGAACAGGCCCACCGACCCAATGGTTCGCAGAGTGAAGTTACTGAAGCGGCCGGGTGGACGAAATGGCGCCTTCTTATCGCTTGTCAGCATAAGGATTGCCGCGAAGATATAAACATACGGCACCAGATTGAGAACCGCAGAAAGGTCCAGCATGGTGACGAAAGCTTCTTTGACCGCGGCCCCAGCGAAACTCATCGCCAGGAAAAGCGCGCACACTGTGCTCTGCGCGATCAGCGCCACGTGTGGTGTTTTATAGCGCGGATGTATTTTCCCCAGCGCAGGTGGAAGATAACGATCAAGGCCGAATACATAAGGAAGACGTGCGCAGCCGGTCAGCCAGGCCGATGCAATCCCAATTATCGACGTGCTCAAGATAATGGCCAACGCGGGCAGAATCCAAGGCAGGCCGACTTGCCGGCTCATTTGGGAGATTGCCTCGATGAAGCCCTGCACGACTCCGATTTGGGCGGCGGGAATGGCCATGAGCAAAGCGGCCGTCGTGGCTATATAGAGCAGTCCACAAGCGACACCGCTCAAGGCAATGGCGCCAGGCAGTGTGCGTTCAGGATTGCGAATCTCGTCGCCCATGACCGAGGCTAATTCCAGACCGATCAGCGAGAAGCACATGGCGCCGAAGGCTGAGACGGTCGTCCAGTCCAGATGCAAATGGATGAGATCGGACGGATGCAGGCTGGCGCCGTGCGTGCGGAAGGTCGACGCGCTCATCCCAATGAGCACCGCGCTGGCCAGGAGTGTCCCTATTCCGCCGAGATTATTCACCCACTTAGCCACTCCAACGCCGACAACGTTGACCGCGGTTATCAGGAACAGGGCGAAGAGGACAGCGAGAAAAGCGACGAAGGGGTTATCTATCAGCATTCGCGCTCGCGGTCCCCCAATATACAAACCGATCCCCAGCAGGTAGAGCAGCACGAAGGGAATATAGAAAACATTGGTCGTCAAGTAAGCCCAGCCGGCGATGAACCCGTGAAAATCGCCGAAGATTTCCTTGCTCCACAAATAGAGGCCGCCTTCGCCCGGATACCTGTGAGACAGCTCAATGATGGCAATGCCCTGCGGCAGGAAAAAACATAGCAACGCGGCCAGCCAGAGCCACAGGGCCACAGGTCCGATGGTTGCAATTGAGGAGACGGTGTTGAGGTTGAGAACGGCGACGACGAACAACAGCGCTAAATCCCATCGGCCCAACTCGCGGCGCAGAGCGTTGGTGGGACTGGCATTGACGGGCCAGCCAGAAGTGTCGTTCAGTGTTGGTGGGTGCTTCGAGACTTGCGGCATATGTTGCCCGAGACCGGGTCGGTACTAGGGAACACGCTTGTATTCTACTTCCGGATCGTCAAACCTTCCCTAACAGGATTACGGAAGGTTTGCCCGTCAGAACGCGCGCCCCAATCTCTGTTCCGCTCCACACTGCTCACCAAGGGCGCGCCTCCGAAAAAGCACTAGCGTCATCCAGCCGTAATCGGCGACAGGTGTCAACGGAGCTTCCAATTTCCCGCATTTTGACTTCGAGCCTGCGTTGGCGGATAGCGGCGATCAGGACAGGAACCGAGAAAGCATCCTTGCCGTCACATTCTCGCGCTGCGAGTTCTGCTAATCTCAACATTATTCACTGAAACTGCGGTTCACTCCAAGATAGAGAGCATTTGTCCCATCTATGGTCAAATCTCCAATCACCGCGCGCAGTCAGGATTTTGCTACTTGGTACCAAGATGTTGTTTTACAAGGCGACATGGCCGAGCCCGCGGAAATCGTCAAGGGCTGCATGGTCATCAAGGCCAACGGCTACGCTGTCTGGGAGTTGTTGCAGCGCGAGCTTGACGGCCGCTTCAAAGCCACGGGTCACCAGAACATGTATTTTCCTCTGCTGATTCCGCAAAGCTTTCTACATAAGGAGGCGGAACACGTCGAAGGCTTTTCGCCTGAATTGGCAGTAGTAACGCTGGCCGGCGGCAAGCAACTGGACGAGCCCTATGTGATTCGGCCGACGTCGGAGACGATCATCGGCCACTTCTTCGCCAAATGGATCAAGAGCTGGCGCGATCTGCCAGTGCTGGTAAACCAGTGGGCCAACATCATTCGATGGGAGCTGCGCACGCGCATGTTTCTGCGGACGACAGAATTTCTCTGGCAGGAAGGCCACACCGCGCACGCCAATCACGACGAGGCTGTGAAGGAAGTGCGACGCATGCTGGACGTGTACGCCGAGGTGGCCGAGGACGTAATGGCGGTGCCTGTTATCAAGGGCGTGAAGACCCAATCGGAGAAGTTCGCCGGGGCGCTGCAAAGTTATTGCATCGAAGCCATGATGCAGAACGGCTTCGCGTTGCAGGCTGGCACCAGCCACGACCTCGGACAGAACTTCGGCAAAGCGTTCGACGTTCAGTTCCAGAACAAGGAAGGCCAGCTCGACTATGTCTGGCAGACCAGTTGGGGCGTGAGCACGCGCCTGATCGGTGGGCTGATCATGAGCCACTCCGACGATAGGGGTCTAGTGCTGCCGCCGAAGCTTGCGCCTACGAAGGCCGTGATCGTTCCGATCTATGGCAAGGACGGCGAGAAGGATCGCGTACTCGAAGCTGCGCATCGCATCGCAAAAGAGGTTGGGGCAAAGGTGGACGACCGCGAAGGCCAGACTCCTGGCGCGAAGTTCTTCCATTGGGAGCGTCGTGGCGTGCCGGTTGTACTCGAATTCGGACCACGCGATCTGGCATCAGGCAGTATCGTACTCAAGCGGCGCGACACCGGTGGCAAGCAGCCGATGCCACAAGCCGAACTCGCGGAGAAGCTGCCTACGCTTCTAGGTGAAATGCAAAAGAACATGTTTGACGCCGCGAAGCAGCGATTAAGAACGAATACGGTGCTGGCCAACTCGATCGGCGAAGTGGAGTCGATCCTCAATGATGTCACGGCCGAAAAAGGTGGCGGCAAGTTCGTCATGGCGCATGTCAAGGATGATCCGCGCTGCGACCTGCGCGTGAAAGAGTTCAAAGCCACGATCCGCTGTATTCCCCTAGTGGATGAATGTGACGGTCCGGGCAAGTGCATCGTCACCGGTGAACAGGTCGACCGGCGTGCGGTGATCGCGAAGCCGTATTAACCACAAACGATACGGCAGTTGGGGATTTTGCTCCGGGCGTATAGTCGGCATAACCCTTACCTAATCGGATAAAGTAAGGTTTGCTCGTACTCGTCATTCGAATCAGCCTGCGGTATTACCGTTCCCACCAGAATCTGCGGTGTTCGAAATCAAACGCGATCTTCCAGAACTGAGCTCCCCTAACCCCCAAAACGCCGTCAAAATTGTCTCCGTCATCCTTCCGGTCATCTGCAACGAAGGCAATTTGGGCGCCAATTGTTTCTTTGCCCAAATACACCTCGGAAATCCGCACTCTCTTGCGCTGAAATGTTCCACCAGCGTCGGTGACCTTTTCGCTCCCAAGCTCCTGAAAGCCGCTGGAGTCTGGCATTCGACTTTGAAAAAGCATCAGATCCGGGCCTCCCGAATCGACGACCAGGCGCAGTTGTCGAGTTTGAAATTCCATTCGAATGGTGACGACAGGTACATCGGTCTCAAATGGGGCAGAGAAAGTCAGATCCTCGATGGGGCCGAAGAGCATTTCCTTGGTTCTATAGTTGATCGTAAAACTGCTTCTCCTGAGGACATCCAGACCGACAATCCCGTCCACCTTGTAGCTGACGGCCTTCTGTAAGAACGAGAGGTCTTCGGTCAGAACTGGAAGGGACTCAGCATGAAGCGGGCCAAGAAATAACGAAGGCAGAACGATGAGCCGCGTCGGGACACTCTTATTCGACCGGGTCACTCTGCTAGGTTGTTCAGCCAGCCCAAGACGGTGCGCGATTTTCTGGTCAATGACACTTGGGTAAGCCCCTGTGTCCACCAGGAAATTTAGGTTTGGGATATTGCCAATAGATCCTTCAACAACCACCAGGTAGCCCCAGTACAGCCGAATCGGGATCTTGACGGGGACGTGAACCATCGATTCGGTCTCGGGCACTGCAGAATCAGCAGAAGCGATATTCAATTGAGACCAACTGGGGCACACGTGTGAGAGTGTCAGGACTACCAGCAAACAACTGGAGAAAAGCGGACGATTCATGGCGTTCACCTCTGAGGTTTTTCGCGGTGACGCCAACACTCAATGACAGGTTCGAGTACCTCAATGGACGCTTCCTACATTGCCCATTCATTTGTTCTTTATTTCTAAGTTGTGGCTGGTAAGCGGTTTGGATGAAACACCTGTACAGGTCTGGTGGTTGGAGAAGCTGATCAATAGTGCTAGAGTTCGAGTTCACAGGCTGGTGTTCCCCATGGACGAGGTAGCTCGTTCTCCGCGGATTGTTCGTTTCGGAATGTTCGAAATGGACTTACAGAGTGGGGAACTGCACAGGAATGGAGTAAAGGTGCCTTTGCAGGGCCAGCCGTTTCAAGTCTGCGCCCTCCTGCTGGAACACTCGGGCGAGGTGGTCACTCGGGAAGAGCTCCGCCAGCATGTCTGGCCCAAAGACACCTTCGTGGATTTTGACCAGACGCTGAATACGGCAATTACCAAGATCCGACTTGCGCTGGGAGACGACGCCGATAATCCAAGGTTTGTGGCAACCCTGCCGCGCCGCGGCTATCGTTTCATCGCCCCGGTGGAAAAGCCGGCTTCGCGAGCACCCTCGCCCGGTGCACCGAAAAGGCGCTTTGAGAGACTTAGGGCGAGATGGACTTTGATAGGTGTCGGGGCCGCGCTCTTCGCCCTGCTTTCGGGAATTGGAATCTGGTGGTTTGCGCGAAACCGTGCAGAAGAGCCTTTGCCTCCAGTTGGCGTGGAGCCCCTAGCTGGTCTGCCCGGTTTTGAAAGCCATCCGGCTTTTTCGCCCGACGGGAACCAGGTCGCCTTTGCTCTCCATGGCAAGGACAATTCCGGGATTTACACGACCACGGTCGGAGGTGAGAAGGCGCTGCGCCTAACTAGCAATTCGGGCGACTGCTGTCCACGGTGGTCACCGGATGGTCGACATGTTGCCTTCTCCCGCTCCGCTCGCGAGGGAGTTGATATTTATGTGATCCCATCTCTAGGTGGCACTGAGCACCGTTTATTGCCATCGCCGCCGGAAGAGCATCGGATCGCTAAAGTTCCCGGCTGGCGCTTCAGTGGTCGGTGCCTCGATTGGTCGCCCAATGGCAAAGTTGTAGCGTTTTCGGACAGCCAGCCCGACAAAATCCACGCTTGGATTTCTTTGCTTTCCGTGGTCGATTCCACCACAGGACGGCTCACGTCACCGTCAAGTCAGAACCTCGATTATGGTCCTGCTTTCTCGCCCGACGGCTCATCCGTAGCTTTCGTCCGAGGGATTGTTGCCGGTGTCGTGGAAGACCTGTATGTCGTACCCACCGCTGGTGGTGCCCCAAAGCGGCTGACCTTCGACAACGTCTGGATACTTGGTCCTCCGACTTGGACTCCGGACGGTCGTGACGTCGTTTTCTCCTCCATGCGTGGAGGTCTCGCGAGTCTGTGGCGCGTATCCGCTTCCGGAGGAGCACCACGGCGGGTTCCAGGTGTCGGCGTGATCGCGGCATTTCCTTCCATTTCTCCAAAAGGTAATCAGCTCGTTTACCAGCAGATGGACTTTAAGAACAACTTTTGGCGGCTGAATCTGAAGGACGAAAAACATCGTCAAGGACCGCCCACGCTAGTCATATCAGAGAAAGCTCAGAATCCAGGGCGGGCGCAGTTTTCTCCCGATGGCAAAAGGATTGCGTTCGAATCGGATCGCTTGGGGTATTCGGAGATTTGGGCCTGCAATAGTGACGGATCCAATTGTGGGCAATTGACTTCATTACGTGGTACCGCCGGAGCCGTACGTTGGTCGCCGGACGGACGGTACATTGCCTTCGAGTTTCGTCCCAAAGAACACAGCGAACTATATCTTCTCGAGATTGGTGGCGGCGCGCCGCGATTGCTAGCTACATTACCGGGAGCAGATAACGGCGGCCCCAATTGGTCGCGAGATGGAAAGTGGATATATTTCTATTCCGACCGAGGTGGCGGACCGTTTCAATTATGGAAGATGCAACTCACCGGGGGCCCCCCGGTCCAGATAACCAAGAACGGCGGTGTCTTTGGAGCGGAATCAGCCGACGGACGATTTCTCTACTATTCGAAGTTTGACGCCCCAGGTATATGGAAGATGCCACTGAACGGCGGAGATGAAATTCACGTCTTAGATCAGCCTCCCGGGGAAAAGTGGTGGAACTGGGCACTTGCTCGAAACGGGATTTATTTCCTCGGTTCGAGTGGCCGGACCGGTGCGATGGTTAGATTTTTTGATTTTGCAACAGGCCAAGCGACGACCATTTCGACCACGGACAGAGGACCAGGAAACGGATTAGCAATAACGACCGACGGTCGATCAATTCTCTACCATGACAACGAGTTGGCGGAATCTAGCATCATGTGGGTGAAAAACTTCCGCTGACATCGAATGGAACGGAGCGGTGTGACCACTCTGGAGTTCTCCCAGTCTAATTGCCTGACGATTGTCGAGCCAATGGTCGGCAACCCTTCCCTTACCGGATTATCACCCGCCCATAATCGACGGCTAACGCGAATGCAGCTTCCCGCAAACCGACCATTGGGATCGAGTTTTACGAGAAGGCGCTCTTCATCAACTGACTCACCGACAAGGGGGAGAGCAGCGTCACAAGCCCGGCATTCTTACCCATAGCGCCGTTTTGGGGAAGGACTTACCGATTGTTGATTTCGCTAGAGTGGGTCACTGCAGACAGAAGAAGCCAGCGTTTCTGATAGGATTTCTGGGCGTCTGCACTATGCTTTTTGCCGCCGCAGCGCAACCGGCGAAGCTTGGGATCATCCCCAATACTTCGATCACAATGCGCTTTACCATGTTCTCAAGGCCATCGCATTGTTCATGGTTTTCCTCGCATCACGAGAAACTCGCAAGTCAGGGGAGTTTATCAATTGATCAATCGACGGGAGCTCCTCGCCGGATCGGCAGCTTTCTACCTCACTTCGCAATTGGCTTTCGGCGCTGTGGACGATTTCCAAGTAGTGAATGACATCCACTCGCAACTCAATCGCACTCGGGTTGACCGCATCCTCAGGCCTAAGAACGTCAAAGAACTCCAGGCGGCGGTGCTTACAGCAAAAAGTGCCAAGAAGCCATTGTCTATAGCGGGCGGGCGCCATGCTATGGGAGGCCAGCAGTTTGGCACCGACATGATCCTGGTCGACATGACGGGGCTCGACCAGATCGTCAGCTTCGATCCGCAGCGGGGCTTGGTAGAAGTGCAAGCGGGAGCATTTTGGCCCGAATTTACAACTGCTTACCTTCGGCGCCAGCAAGGTGCGTCGCGGCAGTGGGGTTTCGCCCAGAAACAGACGGGTGCCGACAACATCAGCATCGGGGGAACACTGGCGGCAAACGCTCACGGACGCGGCCTTTCCATGCAGCCGTTTGTCAGCAACATCGAGTCATTCACGCTAGTCGATGCTGATGGCAAGCTCGTCCCGTGCGGTCGTCAACAGAATCCAGAGCTTTTCCGGCTGGTGATCGGCGGATACGGTCTGTTCGGAGTCGTCTCTTCGGTGACCCTGCGTCTGGTTCCGAGGCAAAAGATTGAGCGAATCGTAGAGGTGCGGGAAGTGGACGGTCTGATGAATGCGTTCGCAGAACGCATCCGCAGTGGGTTCCTGTACGGCGACTTTCAGTTCGCAATCGACCCAGCCTCGGATGACTTCCTGCATAAGGGAGTCTTTTCCTGTTATCGCCCCGTCGATCCAGCAACCCCGATGCCGCCAAAGGAGAAAAGTCTTTCCGATGAGAGCTGGAGGACCCTGCTCTATCTCGCACACGAAGACAAGAAGCAGGCGTTCCGCCGTTATGCGGATTATTATCTCTCCACAAACGGCCAGCTCTACTGGTCGGACACCCATCAGATGAGCATCTATCCTAACAACTACCATCGAGAGATTGATAAGAAGGAACACGCCAAGAATCCTGCCACCGAAATCATCACCGAGATCAACGTGCCGCGTGAGGCTCTGTCTTCGTTCCTGGCCGAGGTTCGTGACGACTTTCGCAAGAACCATGTTGAACTGATCTATGGCACGATCCGGCTGATTGAGAAGGAAAAAGAAAGCTTTCTGCCATGGGCGAAAGAATCGTATGCATGCACGATCTTCAACATCGACACGGTCCACACGCCGGAGGGAATACAGCATTCCGCAGAGGCGTTTCGCAGACTGATCGATATGGCGGCGAAGCGTCACGGCACCTACTACTTGACCTATCATCGCTTCGCCCGCCGCGAACAGGTTCTGGCCTGCTATCCCAATTTCGCTGAGTTTCTCAAACTCAAGAAGGAGTACGATCCAACCGGGCGCTTTCAGAGCGACTGGTATCGCCACTGTCAAGTTTTGTTTGGAGAAGCGGTGTGAGCGAAGCGTCCTTGGCCAATCCTTTTGCCGCTCCCGCAGCTCTGCAACGGCGCTACTTCTGGGTGCTCATCGCTCTGCTATTTCTATTCTGCCTCCGCGTTCTCGGCCAGATCCTGGTGGCGTTCTTCAAAGTCTCCTTCCTACCCCCCATGGAGGAATGGTTCTCAGGTCTTCTGCCCTACCCGGAGTTGTTGACCACTCAGATACTGATCATTGTGCTCTACGGGAGAATCTGTCTCGACTTCGCCCGCGGATTTGGCTTTTTCGTGACTCCCCGCAGGCGATTGGGGACTGGGTTCCTTATATTTGGGTCGCTTTATCTCGGCGTGATGATCCTTCGTTACGTCATGCGCATGAGCCTGTATCCCCATGAGCGGTGGGCGGGCGGATGTATTCCCATCTTCTTTCATTGGGTACTGTCCTCCTTCCTCCTTGTGCTGGGAAGGTATCACTGGCGGACGACTCAACCACCTTTTAAGCCAAGTGTGGTAAAGCGGCTTCTTCAGGGTGCCGCGGTCGTGGTAGCGCTGCTGTGTGTCTCCGCGTGGGCGATCTACCAGATGACTCCTTCGCTCTTGGCGCACCAGCTTGGATTTCGCCCATCCCAGTTCGCCGTCCGCGCACAGAAGGGCAGGCTGCTCACATCCGACGGTATTCCCCTTGTTGCGGATATCTATCATCCCCAGCACACTGCCCATACCCCGACCATCCTGATACGCATTCCACTCACCAGAGACTTCAAGAACTCCTTTTTTTCCAGCATGATTGGCAAGATGTGGGCGGAGCGTGGCTATACAACCGTTATCCAAGGAACGCGCGGCAGATTCGGCTCCGGAGGCGCCTTCTATCCCTTGCTAGGGGAACGCCAAGACGGGATAGAGACCCTGCAATGGATCGCGAAACAACCTTGGTTCGATGGCCACATTCTGACTTGGGGAGGCTCGGCCTTCGGTCACACACAATGGGCGATTGCCGATCAAACCGCACCAGGACCTTCCGCGCTTACCGTCTACTTCGCCAGCACCAATTTTCACGATATGTTCTATCCTGGCGGCGCATTCTCGCTCGATAGCGCCCTGAGTTGGGCCATACGCAGCCACGGTGCCAGGGACCAGACCGACTGGCCTTCTGCGGATGAGGTCCAGCAGGCAGCCAATGGATTCCCACTGCTTGACGCAGACCGGCGAGCTACCGGTGCAGACGTTTCCTTCTTCAAGGATTGGGTTGAGCATCCGGATCGAGACGCCTTTTGGGAGGATATCGATGGTCAAGACCGATTGCAGTCGCTCAAAGCGCCCGTCCTGCTCATGGCTGGCTGGTACGATCCCTTTCTGCCGACGCAACTGAGTGACTTCACGCACATCCGGCAATCGGGAGAGCCTGTCGTGGCAGGCCGCAGCCGCTTGATTATCGGGCCATGGACGCACGCCAGTGAGGTCACGTTTCCAGATGGAAGGAAAGCGGAAAACTTCAGGCGGCAGAGCCTGGCTGTCAGTCTCCCGTGGTTCGATGAGAACTCAGGGCTGGCGACATCGCCACCAACGGCCCATTCCCCGATCAGACTCTTTGTGATGGGGAAGAACGAATGGCGAGCCGAGCAAGAATGGCCACTGGCCAGAACACAATGTGTCCCGTATTTCTTGAGCAGCGGAGGAGCAGCGAACAGCGCCGCTGGCGATGGGACGCTGAATGCTCTTGCGCCAACCGCACACGAACCAACCGATTCCTATACATACTACCCGCTGCATCCAGTGCCTACGGCTGGCGGAGCCATGATCGGCGAAGCCGCAGGCATCGTGCGTCAAAACGACATTGAGGCCCGGCGGGACGTGCTGGTGTACACAACCCCGTCCTTGAATCAGGATGTGGAGGTGACCGGGGCCATATCGCTGATCCTGTACGTCTCGACAACCGCGCCCAATACAGATTTCACTGCCAAGCTGGTGGATGTTCACCCGGACGGCTCCGCCTTCAATATCTCTGAAGGGATACTGCGGCGCTCCTATCAAGAAGCACCAAATCCGTCAGCCGCCGAGAAAGTACATGAAATCCATATCGAGCTTTGGCCAACCAGCATGGTGTTCTTCAAGAGACATCGAATAAGACTAGAGGTTTCAAGCAGCAATTTCCCGCGCTTCGATCGCAATCCAAATACCGGGAACATGATCGCATCGGAACTGAACGCCATCTCTGCGCAGCAAACGGTAAGGCATGGTTCGGAGTATCCCTCTCGTCTTGTCCTGCCGATCATCCCGGCACGCTAAGCAGAGGTTCCAGTCATCACAGGCTGTCCGCAGACCGTGTCCGTTCGAAGTGGCCAACTCCGGGATGGTCGGCTAACAGCATGGCGCGATCGGGTCGCCTAGAATTACTTCCGCATTGTCATCCGACCGGAATGCACCGGAGCGGCTACCGACTCGGCCAATTCTGCGTTTAGCCGACGACGACCATGTGAAGGAACTCGGAAGCTGGGTTGAGTACATACGGCATCTGAGGCAATTCAAAATGAGTTGTCGTGTAACGGCTAGACGAAAGGGAGAAAGCAGCTTTTGTCCAGGTGGGTGGTGCCACGCGTGTAGCGTTTGTCAGGCCGATTTCTTTGGCTGTGAAACGAACTCGACAATCTTCCCGCGTTGTTCAGGGGAAACCCATTTCACGCTTTTTCGGAAGTTGTTCGGTATATAGAACTCGATTACTTTTGCCACAGTCATCCCCGCCTTCTCTTTCTATTCCCGCACGCCATTTACAGGATTGCAGCCGGCTTTCGATTCGTATGGCCCTACCAGTCCCACCCGCACTGACAGCGGACAGAATCGCTTAATCTCAGCTTTTTCATTAGTGCCTTACAGATAGCGCATGACCTCATCCACATAGCTGTTCTCCAAAGCAGCGACTCTTCAACGAAAGCTGCTTTCAAGTCGTATGGAATGTTGGACTCGCGCAAGTCGAGTTGGGATGCAGCACAGTTGTCTCGAAATTGTTAAATGATTGTTTGCAGCTTAGCTACTTCATTCCGGCCACGAATGCCGGTGGACCGCGACATTCGCCGACGGCATGGTGGATTCCACATCTCTGCCCGTCTTTTGTTACC
>QIAN01000154.1 GCA_003225005.1 Acidobacteriota bacterium
TACGCCTAGAAATGGCCGGTTTTGGACGCTACATGGACGCCGCCGCCATCAATTGGACGCTGCTTGTCATCGATCATCTGAATCCGTTTTTTTGAACTTCGACCGGGAAAATAGGTAAAGAAACATCCGTCATCCCCGTGCCGCAGGCACAGAACTCTCATCCTTGCGAGGTCTGGCTCAACAAGCCGGTTCCCAGTCCGGAACCGCTGCCTGTGGGAGGAAGCAGATGAAACGCAGGGAGGCGATCAGATGCCGGCAGCGATCTACTTTGGGAAATGGAAATGGCATGAGGCAAAACCGGGGATGTAGTGGGTTGACCGAGTTGGCGATCGTCGTTTCTAGGCGATCCTGGCGCGAAATTTCTCCCCAGACTGGGCACCCTTCAATACATGAAAAACTCACTAAATTTCCTGATCGCCTGTCTCAAAGTCATTGACACGCACCGCGCCGCAATCCAGCTGAAGCAGAGCAGTGGAATCGGCCCAAAACTACTTGTGCGGTAAATAATCGACTTAGGCGGTGTGAGAAGGGAATTCATTACGATGACCGGAACGAGCTATATTTCGAAGCCCATCAGGCGCATTAGCTCAAGTGCGTTGCTATTGACGACGACTCCTTCCCGCAGTTTGTAGTCGAAATACATTTTCCCGTCTTTGACTTGATCTTGGAAGTGCATGTTGCGCACAAAGCCGTTAGCAGAATCCGTGATTTCTGTTAAGGCCAGATCGTGGGTTGTTACCACACCGATCGCACGGCAGTTCAAGAGCGCTTTCAACAAGCCTGCCGAACCGATCCTACGGTCCTTGCTATTCGTTCCCTCCAGTAATTCGTCAAAAAGGAATAAGACGGGAGTTAGTTCCTTGGTGAGGTTAAATACTCGACGAATGTGCAGAATCTCGGTGTAAAAGCCAGAGCGGCCTTGTTGCAGGGAATCAGTCCTTCGAATGCTTGTGCCTATGATGAGAGGCGAGAGACGAAGCGATTTTCCTCGGATGGGAGCGCCGGCCATGGCTAGGACCGCATTGATGCCTATAGTGCGAAGCAATGTGCTCTTTCCGGACATGTTAGAACCGCTCACCAGCATCACTCGTGTATCTTCGTCGAGTCGCACGCTATTTCGAACACACTTGGCGTCTGGAATAAGGGGATGTCCAAGATTCTCCCCGTCGAATACTGACGAGCCTTCGACGAATTCTGGAAAGCGGTCGGCAGGATGTTCGAACGAATAGGTCCCTAGAGAAAGCAACGCCTCTATTTCAGCTGCAGTGTTAACCCACGTACGCATCGCGCCGCCCCAACGGCGCCGCCAAGCTTCGGCAGCGAATCCAATCTGTAATGTGTAGAGGAGTGGAAGTTCAGCGAGACCTGCCAGAAGACTGTGTCGGGCATCGATCCAGTAGGCGATACCTGCCAATCTTCGAATCACTTCCGATGAAGGTTTGAGATGCTCTTTGAGTGGCGTGCAAAGTTTCTGTAACTGTGGTGAGATGAACGGCTCTCTTTCCAACAATTCGAGAATGTTCGAGAAAAGGAGCAGACCTTCGGCGTTACAACTTACTCCATCGATCACTGCTTTGGCTTTCCGCAGCAGTTGCCAACGAAGAAATCCTTCGATCATTAGAACGAGAATGACGGGCCATGCTACCAAGGTCAGATAGCAATAGACGGCACTTGCAACCGCGGCGATTGCCAATGCAACGACAACTCCTCGCCAAACGTTACCTGGCAGATCGGACGCATGTTCGGCCCAACCGACCAAAGATTCTGGATCTAAGCGCGGACGCAATTTTTCGCCGGTGATAGCTAGATTTTCACGAAGGTCGAGTTTTTGGCGGAGTTCGGATACCAATTCCTGCCTGGCAAGAATTACGGATTTTGGTGATGGTCGGGAGAGCCAATCTGCTAGGCGATGCTCCCCCATAGGGAGTCGAGCCGTCGAAAGCAATTCGAACAAACTGCCTCGGCCAAAGATGTCGAGGTCCTCGGCATAAACGTGATCATCAGCGCGAAATCGATCTCCACCCTGCCCCGTTCCGGGCCAACGATCTTCTATCCGTGCGATTCCCTTGCGGTAATAGTCTGCTGCGCCTGAGGCGCGAGTCTTTGCTCGAACGATGAGTTCATGCGCAAGTGCCAGGACAGCGAGAGCGGCAATCAGAACAAGCAACCAGTATGCAGGAAGCAAATTCTTGGACAACGATAGGTACGCAATCAGGAGACTGCCAGCAACAACAATCACCTTCAAATTCCCGATTTTGATATGAAGCCGGTCCTTGGCTGAGACGGTCTTAAGGTGTGCTTCCAGTCTATTTGAATATTCCAGACGCGGGTCGAGCACGCTTCACCTTCTCTCCACTTGAGGTCAAACCCGACGCTCTCAAGGTCGACGACTGCCGCTAGTGGCGCTGAATTCCTTCCCGCACTCCTTCTCTAGAAGGCACTGATAGATGCGCCCTTTTCTTCTTGCCGCTGGTCTCGCGAGTAATCTTGGAGGCATTCATCGCGCCACAGTGAACGCAGCAAAGGCCCATTCGGCCAGCGCATCGTTTCGAGGTAACTTAGGCATTGATCTTCAGTTTGGAATTGCCTGTGAACGTCTATGAGGTTCATGTTATTCCACCACCCAGAACAGGCCGATGAGCACGAACAGCACGACCGCCAATACGGCTGCTGCAATGACGCACTTTCTAGTGCCCTGTTCCATGTACGGAATCTTACGCTACCCAGGCGATGCGGGGAAAAGGATCGTGCGGACAATAACGCGAGGATTTTTTTTCCTTTAGCTGCTGCGATTTTGCCGCTCTTTTATTTTCACCAAGTTAATTAACGGAGATTGGCCACGCGGCGCTGTAGAGTGCCCGAAATTTCGTAACTCGCTGATTTCTTGATGGTTCCTATTCAGCAACCGAAGGTTGCTCTGCAGCACCCATTCTGGGGTGGCGTGTCCGTCCAACTCCCGGTGCCGAAGGCACCGCTCTTCTCTTGGTCGGCCAAGAACCGACTAGGCGGCGCTCGGCGCGGTCGCATCCGGCTAGGATGACGAGGCTGAAGGGCATCACAGCCCACCACGCTCCACATTCAGAATGTCCAAAGCCGTGCGGGTTTCGTGAAGATGGCAAGCCCGGCAAATCAACGCTTGGACCGATTTTCACTCCTTGTCGGACAGACCAAACGGGACGCAATTCTGGCGTGCGCGGAACCCGTAATTCTATTACCCGGGCGACCCTTCACTCTCACCCACATCCACGAAATCTGCACCAAGTTCAATGAGGGTTACACACTTCAGAGAATGGCCAACTATGGGTATGCATCCGGGAATCGATCGGTTCGGTCTACACAAGGACTTAGCCTGGACAAACGGAGAGCAAAAGCCGCTGGGCAAGTCGAGATGAGGCATGGAACACACGCAAAGACGCGAAGTCAAACTCTTCTGTAACCTTTCCATCTCCGCGCCACGCCGCCACGCCCCCTACCTTGACAGGCCAGCGTCGTGGTGGTATCGATGACGACACCATTGTAGGCCTCCGAACCACAAACCCGCAGTTCAGGTCATACAAGACAGCGTTAGAGAGGAGAGCAATCATGCGACTTCTTATCCCCAGTCGGATTGCGCATGTTTTTCGGTGGATGGCAATAGTTGCCGTCTTAATCATTCCGCAGGTGGCGCAGGCGACGCAGTGGCATGCCACCGTGGGGGCGCAAAGCAAGAACAAGGGCCACCAGGCGCTGGCGTTTCTGCCCAACGAAATCTGGATTCACGCCGGAGACAGCATCAACTGGACTTTCCCGGTACCTGAACCGCATAGCGTGACTTTTCTCACGCCAGGGCAGGTGCGTCCGAGTTTCGTGATTGGTTGCCCAGGCGCTACACCGGATGACTCTCCCTTCGATGCTTCCGCGTGCGTAAACAGCGGTCGCATTGCCACTGTCGGAACGACCTACACGGTGACATTCCCGAAGGCGGGTAACTACAGGCTGGTCTGCCTGATCCACGTGAACATGACCGGAATCGTTCACGTCCTAAACCCGTCGGAGCCTCTTCCTCACGATCAGGACTTCTACAACGCCCAAGCTGCCGATCAACAGCGTGACCTGCTTTCCGACCATGACGGTGGATTGGCTAGAAAGATTAGAGAAGATGCTCCAGACGATTCTGGCGAAGCAAATGCCCATGCGCACAACCACATGATCGTTACCGGCACTGGGGAACTCGTCTCTACTCCAGGCGGCATCCAAAGCGTGTCAGTGATGCGCTTCATGCAACCGAGTATCGCAATCCATGCGGGAGAAACCGTGGAGTGGGACAGCTCGGATGTGAGTGGCCACACCGTCACCTTCGGTCAGGAGCCAGCAAACGTCACCCCACAAACGCCGCCATCGGGCAACGTATTTGCTGATCCAGATGGCGCGCGACACGCCATTATCAGCTCAACCGCCGACAACGTACACTCTGGGTTCATTGCGCAAGCGGCGCACGAACGCAATGGAGTGCCGCAGGCGCCCGCGCCAGTAGCACAGGTGCAGCCGCCGGTGGGCGTGACCCGGTTTCGGGTGACATTCATGACTCCCGGACTATACCCGTACATATGCGCCTTTCACGACGAATTAGGCATGAAGGGTGAGGTGATCGTTCTCCCCTAGAACTTCACTGTTGCGACATCGGCGACTGATTGAGGGAAGGCCGCATGTGCCGCAGAAATACCTGTGTAATGGTTTTTGGGCAAGCTATTGGAAGGCTCTTTGCGCTGTCCCCTTTGTAAGTCCCGTTCGCGCGTGATCTCGCTCCAGGAACGGCCAGCTTTGCTGCAGTTCGTCGCAGCCGCAAGGCAACCTCGTCGTGCTCGCACTTAGAAAACGAGGTTTGCTTACGTCATCTATTCAGAATCCATAGCGTGATTTTGCAACTGGTGATGGCGGCCTAGCAATTTGGATTGTCCGTCATCGGAGGCCTATCGATTCCAAGTCGGCTAGTGTTTGCCTATCCAGGGTCCACGACTAACACTCTTAGTCTGTATACGCCCTGTGGCTCTCAGAACAAGCAAATGACGATTCCGTCCGCCATGGATTCGAGCAAAGGCGGCCCCAAGAAACAGGTTGAGTTCAGAATCTATCCGGTGAGCAAAGGTCGATCTGGGCTGCAGACCTCGAGAGGCGAGCAGAAGTGTGCTTCAGTACCAGACTTCAGCCGCAGCAGATGTTCCCTTCAGCTCGGAGGAGTGCAGTGGACTTCACCCCGGCGCTTCACCCATCGCTTTGATTCGCTTCACCTTGGCGGTGACGCGAACTTGTAACAAGCAAGAGAATTAACCCGTGAAGAGGAAGCCCGGAAGGACGCGGCCAAATTCGGATGAGGCGGGAGCGACCCCACCCTTTGACGCACCGTGCGTCACGGCTTCTGTGGGGTCGCTCCCGCCTCAGTCACGCGTAGCGCGTGACTCATTCGGCCGCGTCCCAGAGCCGAAGTTTCGGAGTTGTAAGACAACGTCCATTACACACCGTAAGGGAGAAAGTAAGGACAAGGATCAAAGCCGCCGCAATACAACCCAAGACGGTAACCTTCCCAGGTTCATGATGAGCAGGGCATCGAAGGCGTCTTGGACCGGCATGCCTAATTCAGTGATGA
>QIAN01000159.1 GCA_003225005.1 Acidobacteriota bacterium
TCCCATACCAAGAATTCTTAGCTTACGGCGACGAGATTACGCGAGTCAAGTTCAGATTGGCGAGCCCTCGCGCCTCAAGCCGACCAAGGCTTCGTCAAGTGCCTCATGGAAGGCGCTTGGATGTTCGTCACGTGGGTCAGGCAACAGTGGAGTCCGGCAGAGCTTGCCGGGCCGCATGGAATAGGTTCTTATTACGGCTCACGAATATTAGCTAGTCGCTGCCGTCAGCCAGATAGGATTCGGGATTGATCCACTCCAGCTGCTTCCAGAACAGCGCGATTAGAGTGTCATACACTGGGTCCCACAGGTTGAAGCCACCGTAGTTTATGAACACTTGGACCTGCCTAACCTCCTGAGGAGTATCGAAGGGGTTTCCGTCGCACAATTCTCCCAAATCCATCGGTGCGTCGAAGACATACCATTCGTCATATCCCCCTAGCGGTAGCTTCTCGACGGATTGAATTTGGGGGCTGTATGCGATGTTGTTGCGACTCTCCCAACCAGCAGACTTCAACTCCGAGTCCAACGCAAGAAAGCCGCTGTCGATCGACGTGATTGCCAAGTATTTGCCCTGCACTGCGTCCGGGCGGCATTTCAGTAAGTCATCGAGCGCGTGCTCGTCGGTCGTCAGCCACTGATACGTGCCATTGGACCCAGTCGTCAGGGACATAAGGAACGCCTATTAATTCGAGTGTTGTTTTAAGCCGCGAGGATTATACACACAGCGAGATGCCACAGAACCCTGTCAAGTGCCCGAGAAGCGTTACCGGAAAAGTGCTCACAGTAGGCACCTCTCCGATAATCTCCGTTTTAATCGGGCACTTGGCTACTTCCGATCTTCCGCAAGCGTTGGAGAAAAGCTGTGGGCGCGCCGTACGCGTTGCTTTCTTCTGACCGGGCACCATCACCAAGAGCAATAATGCTAGGACGTTCACGAATCGAACAAACATGAGGATAAGCGTCCATCCCGGCCAGCCAATGTCGTGAAGCCTACATATCTGAGCGACTGATGCACAGGGAGAACGTGCCAGCGTCCCATCTGATGAGTTCGGATAATCGGAAACTTGAAAAATCCACTTTACCGATTAGCGCTAAACAGGCACGGAATCACGCTTGATAGCCGAGCTGGCATTTCCAAATGTGATGGTAGAGCTATACTCACGTTTATGAGACGGGATTGGCTTGGGAGTTCAGCCGGGTTGAATGTTGTCGCGGTGGGAATTTACGTTAATCATGTTTCCCCTCGTGGTCTTCACATTTGAGGATATTTCGATACCCAGCGGCATCTGGGCTCTTTCTTGGGCAGCCCTAGCCACGGTGTTTTCCGCGACGACGGTTTTTATTTGGCGGCCGGGTCTGCCAAGAATCGTGATGGCCTTGTTTACCGTCTCGATGGCGTCGCACATTCTCGAACAGTTCGTTGCTTTCTCTGCCCAACAGCTAAGACTAGCGGCATTGTGCCGAATCACCGTTGCTGTGGCCCTCGTACTTCCTGTCTGGCGCGACGGCTAAACCAACAGCTCTTCGTAAGTCCGGTCAGTCGTGCAACCGGACAGTCCAGTCCTAGGACTCCAGATGTCCGGTTAGCTTCAATCAGGACCCTAGACGAAATTTGATACTTGCTGACGTCCGACCGTCTGATGATCCCCGCCTTCACGTCGAAGGGCTAGCCGGAGTTGCGGCAACATGGAACTGGCGAGGGTGGCAGAACAAGAACAGAGGATTTTGAAAGTTTATTTAGCATTGCACTTCCGGGATGATTGGTTTCCTAAGTCTGATTAGCCTCGCAGATCTAACTTGATACGATAACCGCGTCAGGACTTTGGACTGGGAGTGACGGCGACATGCACCGGTTCTGCCCCAAATGATTGTTCAGCCGGATGGCAGAATCTGGTTTCTTGTCTCGATTCCGCATCATAGCGAAAACTTTGTCCACGGCTTGAGAAGGCACGGGCGTCGAAATCTTGAGCATTCTTCAAAGGCAGCCGGAGGACGTATTTCTCTTCTGAGGGCGGAAGAGTGCCACGCGGAGGATTAGCCCATTTCATTCGGGCCTTGCCGCGCACTTCAATCCATTGTCCGGCGTTCAAATAAATTTCTGACCTCGGGATGTCCTTCGACCCAAACAGCTGGAGAAGTCCAACTAGAACTGTACGATGGGTCGGACTCCTGAGTTCGACAGAAAACCCCATCGGACGCCCCTCATAGCTCACATCCGGGTCGGATGGCCCTATCTCTGCCAAGCTGGCCCGGACAGGAACCCGCGTCGGGTAGACCGCTGTCAGTCGTAAGACAAATATGAATTCATCGCCAAAGGCATAGGAAGCGCGGTCCAACGACACAAGCGAGACGGACAGCGGTGGATTACCAAGAATTCCTTCACATACTCCTCCAACCACTAACATTCCACTAGGCAATCGCGTGGGTGGAGGGGGTGGTAGCGGAGGACGCAACCTGTCCGAAGGCTTTGTGTCTGTGTAATCGTAGCTGGCAACCTCTTGCGCGAAAACAAACTGCGGAATAAACAGAAGAAATCCGATGGTCGGAAGGAGGATTTTCGAGCGGTATGGCCAGCTCGTACGGAACTTCATAATGACCTTCACCCCGCGAATCGTGCTTAGTGTACACCTCCAAGTGGAGCTTGCTAGATAATGCGGAATCGTTACGTAGGAAAGAACCCCACATGCCCGATTAGTCGTGCATTACCGTCCAAGTGCCAGTTAACCTCGCAGCGGGACACTTCGCCGAGAGCCCCAAAGTCAAGATTCTCTGATATACAACATGCGGAGAACATTTTAGATGGCTGCTGCGACCAAGAGTATCGAGCTGCATCCTTCTCGCCCGCACCGAAAATTGGCACGGCCTGATGGGTTCAAAACCACTTCTACCTCGGTCGGCTTTGACGGAGATGCAATCCGTCTTCTCACTAGTGAGGGACAAGCAAGCTCATTGGTTGCGAGGGAGGAGCAGCCCGGCTGGGCGTCTTTTCCAAAGACCCAAACCGAAAGCGAATATTCTTCTATTGTTTCGGTCTCCGGGCCCTCAGGGTCACGAGACACAGAGTTGTGCGGGTTAACAGCCACTTTCCCCAAAATTGAAATCCTTCCTGGCGGTGAAACCCTCGTTGTCGCTTCTCGATGCTTTCGCAATCTAGACGGTAGCCACGAAATGAATGCCAAAGTCTACGGCCCAGATGGCAAGCAGAAGCGAGAGTTCCTCCTGGGTGATGGCATAAACCACATTCAAACCGACGCCGAAGGACGTATCTGGGTCGGCTATTTTGACGAAGGGATATTCGGCAACTTCGGATGGCAGTATGCTGGCGGTCCCTTCGGGCAGCGGGGCTTTCTTGTTTCGCTAAATCAGGCCAAAAGATATGGGACTATGCACCTCCCGAGGGTTTTGACTACATCGCTGACTGCTATGCCCTGAATGTCTCCAACAGTGGTGTGTGGAGCCACTATTACTCGGACTTCCCCATAGCCCTTATTAATTCAGACTGGCACGTTCGCTGCTGGAACACAGAGCTTTCGGGTGGACGCACGTTTGCAGTTGGGGACGATAAGCTTCTCGTGTACGGAAGTTACGACCGGGACACTGCATGCAATCTTCTTAAATTCGACGATCGTGATACGAGGTTAGTCGCAGAAGTGTCCTTGGCACTCCCTCGGGAGATTGACCTCTCCAGGGACTCGGTTATTGGTAGGGACAAAAGACTGCACGTGTTCCAAGGCGACGAATGGTACGTGTTTTCGATTGATTCACTCGATTAAATATAGTTGCCGGGCAACCGTCCGCGTTCAAGCGCATGGTAAGCGCGTTTTACCAGGACCTAGCGGCCTCTTCCGACAATCCCCCGGGCAGCGGCACGTCAATATGATTAAATTTCCAGAGTTTTTTGAGATTCGAGATGAAATCATCGCGTTGCTGCCGACTGACACCGGATTCGGCGGAGTCGTATTGCGCCCAGAATAGACAATTCAGGTACACGGACTTTCGGTTGGCAGAAATCTCGCAAGCAACGTCGAAAGTGCTGTAATCCCAAGTTTTCGCTAATGCCGATATTTGGCTGGCCGCACCTTTTCCTTTGAGGGCGTAGGCCTCGGGCACGCTTCCAATGAAGCCCGTGCCAAAGAACCCCTCTAGGACGCGAACCCTACCGCTGATTGCCTTATTAAATGCGCCGAGTTCTTCCGCTGGAATCCAGTATTCCTGATGTTGCGATGCACCCACCACGCGAGGAGCGAATCTAGCGATGTATCCGCTGTCAACCGCAAATTCGGTCACGAAGCCTGCGAACCCTGATTTTTCATGTCGTGTATTCCAGTCTCTCGCAATTTGTCGAGCATATTCCGCGTTGGTGACCGGATAGAAAATTGGTTGATGCGACAGGCGGGGCGGGAACTGGCGCATTCCCGAATCCCAAATCAGCGCCAGTTCGTGAAGGCCTACAGGACGAAAGAGGGTCGTAGTCATTTCTCATCCGCCGCTACAACACTTTATGCGGCTAGGTCGTGGTGAGTTTAGCAGGAGAAGTACCTAAGACTCTAAAGCATTGCCGCTAGCGGCTTCTCACTGTCGAACTGCATTGAAAAAGACAAAGAGAAAACCGACTTGCCAGACTTGCCAATTCAGGGCCTCATGAAAACAGCTAAGTGATTGTGGCCCCTTGCCTTAGCTTATTTTCCCCTGTTCGCAATGAGGACACCGGGGGTTCGAATCCCATCTCGTCCACCAAATCTCAAAATGCTTAAGGCCCCCTCCAGCACGGTGAATTGCTCCACAAGAGCAGGATGGCGGTGTTCCCCCATCACACGCGCGCCAACGAGTGCTGTCAGCTCGCCGGTCACGCGGCTAGCAGGGTTGTCCCAGGGACGCTCCAGGATCACCGAGCGTTCCCATGAAACGGGATGCTCCCAGACCTCGCCGACTTTTATGGGTCTGCGATCCGGCGGGCCGTTCGGGTCGGGGTGCGCCATTCGCGCCCAAGTCTCGCATAGGGGACGTTTGGTCGGCAACTCTTCCCCAATCCGATACAATCCGATAAGGGAAGAGTAGCGTCACTCGGGAACAATCGCCAGAAATGTCGATAAGTGCCGCACATCCATCTATAAGGTTGCCGTACGAGGGCGTTGCCCCTGACTTGCGTGAATGACTATTCGTATCTCAGAGCGACCATCGGATCGACTTTCATCGCGCGGCGGGCGGGAATGTAGCAAGCAGCGAAAGCGACGAGAATCAGCAGGGCGGCGACGGCCACCATCGTGAGCGGGTCGTTCGCGCGGACGTCATACAGCATCGCAGACATGAAACGCGTGACGCCTAGAGCGGCGGCGATGCCGATGGCTGCGCCGATGAGCGCGAGCAAAATCCCCTGCCCGATGACGAGGCGAGAGAGATCGCGATGGTGCGCGCCGAGGGCCACGCGAATGCCGAGCTCGCGGGT
>QIAN01000161.1 GCA_003225005.1 Acidobacteriota bacterium
GAAGGCCTTTAATAGACTCAAAGATTCAATCCAAGTGCAGGTTCCAGCTTATGGCAGAGAGCATTCATGTGAAGCTCCCCGACGGGAGCGTGAAGGAAGTTTCAAAAGGCACTACCGCCCTCGATGTGGCGAAGTTGATCAGCCTGCGGTTGGCGGATGCAGCGCTGGTCGCGAAAACCAACGGCGATCTCATCGATCTCACCAAGCCGCTCGAAAAAGATACCGATCTCCGTCTTCTTACTGACAAAGACCCTGAGGCCCTCGAAGTTTACCGGCATTCGTCCGCCCATTTGCTGGCTGCGGCGGTCCTCGAACTGTTTCCAGAAACGAAGCTGGGACACGGCCCGCCCACCGAAAGCGGATTCTTTTACGACTTTTACCGGCCCACTCCATTCACTCCGGAAGACCTAGAAAAGATCGAGAAGAGGATGCAGGAACTGGTGCAGCAGAACATCCCCTATGCTCGCGAGCTCCTGCCTCGCGAACAGGGACTGGCCGCGTTCAAGAAGGAAGGCGACTTCATGAAGTGCCATTTCATCGAACAGTTCACCCAGCCCGATGAAAAGATTTCGATTTATCGCACCGGGAAGTTCACCGACTTCTGCCGCGGTCCGCATATTCCATCAACCGGCAGGATCAAGGCATTCAAACTATTTAACATTGCGGGCGCGTATTGGCTGGGGGATGAGAAAAATCCGCAGTTGCAACGGATTTACGGGACCTCATTTTTCTCGAAGAAGGAGCTCGACGACTACCTGCGGCAGCTGGAGGAGGCCAAGAAGCGCGACCATCGCGTTCTGGGGCAGCAACTCGATCTGTTTTCGCTTCAGGAGCTGGCCGGGCCGGGGCTGATTTTCTGGCATCCCAAGGGTGGGATCATTCGCAAGGAGATGGAAGACTGGATGCGCGAGGAGTACCTGAAGCGCGGTTATTCGCTGGTTTACACGCCGCACGTGGCGCGGCGGCAGTTGTTCTTTACCTCGGGCCATGAGGGCTACTACTCGCAGAATATGTTCGACGCCATGGAACTCGACGACGCTGAATACCGGCTGAAGCCGATGAATTGCCCAGGTCACGTGCTGATTTACAAGGACTCGCTGAAGTCGTATCGCGACCTGCCAGTGCGGCTGGGTGAGCTGGGAACGGTCTACCGTTACGAGCGTTCGGGCGTCATGCACGGTCTGTTGCGCGTACGCGGGTTTACCCAGGATGATGCGCACATCTTCTGCACTCCCCAGCAGGTCGAAGACGAAATTGCAAATTGTTTGGATTTTGCGCTGGATGTGCTAAAGGACTTTGGCTTCGACAAATTCCAGACCGAGCTTTCGACGTGGAATCCGGAGGACCGCAAGAATTTCGTGGGCCGCGAAGAACAGTGGGTTCATGCCACGCAATCGCTGGAGAAGGTGCTGAAGGGTCGGAAGATTGAGTACAGGACCATCCCGGGCGAGGCAGCCTTCTACGGGCCCAAGATTGACATCAAACTGGTGGACGCCATCGGACGGTTGTGGCAGCTCTCGACCGTACAGTTCGACTTCAACCTGCCGCAACGTTTCGGGCTGGAATATGTCGCCGAGGACGGTTCGCGCAAGCAGCCCGTGATGGTGCACCGCGCCCTGTATGGATCGGTGGAACGTTTCTTTGGCGTTCTGATCGAGCATTACGCCGGAGCATTTCCGGTGTGGCTGTCGCCGGTGCAGGTGGTGATGATTCCGATCAGTGAGCGGCACGCCGAATACGCGAGCAAGATTGCATCCCAACTGAAAGATGCCGGCGTTCGCGTGGGGGTCGATGCCCGCAATGAAAAGATGAATGCCAAGATTCGCGAGCACGCCATGCAAAAAGTGCCGTTTTTGCTGGTGGTCGGCGACAAGGAAGCTGAGGCCGGCACGGTGAACGTCCGCACCCGAGGCAAGGAAAAGACCGAGAACATGGCGGCGACGGACTTCGTTGAGAAGATCAGGACGCTGATTACCGAGAAAAGTCCGGGGCTATAGCTGCGCATCGTGATCACGAAGGTCCGCGGCGGCTTTTCAGAATCCTCCCAGGCACGAAGGGGCACCGCCCACGCCGCCTGAGTTCTCCTCGGCCAACTCTTCCCGCAACTGGCAGACAGGTTCCGCTGTCTCTCCCAGCGGTAGCCGGCGGTTCGAGTCTCAGGAAGCGAAACCTCAAAATTCTCGCCGACTTCGGCTTCGTTTTCGTTGCCGTTCGCGCGCTCATCGTATTGCATGGGAGCATCCAGCTTAACCTTTCGCGTTCGCCCGGGATACCGGAGCGCTGGACTGACAGATCCGCCAATTGGATTCGTAGCGGCCGATTCCCATTGACTTGGTTGTACCATGATTCTGTGCACGAATTGGCCGAGCGCATACTGGGACAAATCCGGCGCCAGGATTTGCTGCGGGCTGGAGATCGCGTCGGAGTTGCTGTCTCAGGAGGAATCGATTCTGTCGCGCTCTTGCGGCTGCTGCTCGAATTGCGCCGCGAGTTAGGTATTGTCCTTTCGGTCGTCCATTTCAACCACAAGCTGCGAGGGGAGGAATCCGATACCGACCAGGAGTTCGTCACCAACCTGGCCCGGGAGCACGGCCTCGAGTTTTACTGCGACTACGATGACGTCGCCGCTCAAGCTGCTAAGGAACGCATCAGCGTGGAGACGGCCGCACGGCAAATTCGATACGGCTTCTTTCGGCACCTTCTGGGCGAGGATTCAGATCAAGAGAATCCTCGGAAGCTTGACAAGATCGCAACCGGCCACACTCTCGACGATCAGGCGGAGACGGTTCTCATGCGGTTAATTCGCGGCTCGGGGTTCCGTGGGCTCGGCGGGATCCACCCGCGCGTTGCCGTGGAGGATCTCGCGACTGAAGTCCTCCGGGAAATTATCCGTCCCTTGCTTGGGATTCGACGCTGCGAACTAGAGCAATACCTGAACAGCCTTGGACAATCCTGGCGCGAAGACTCAACCAACGCCGATGCCAGGTTCACCCGGAATCGCATGCGGAAGCTGGTCGTTCCACTGCTGGAGCGGGAATTTAACCCCACCGTGGCTGAGGGACTGTCCGAGTTAGCTGAAATTGCACGGGGAGAGGAAGATTATTGGGAAAACGAAATTTCGGGATGGTTCGGGACTACGGTGCAATGGACAGAACCGCCATGGGCTCGCGGAATCCTTCCTGGATCGAACGGTTCACAAACGCTGGTTCAGATCACGCCAGCAAATGCTGAGTTGGTACGGAGGTTGCAAGAACCCGGACCCGTGGTCATGAATGCTTCCGTAAGCCGGGCATGGCTTGTTACCGAGCCGGCAGCAGTGCAACGCAGAGTCGTGAAGGCGATTGGGGACCGCGCCGGCATTCCGCTCGAGTTCAAACATATTGAGGAAATCCTGCGGTTCGCGGGGAACCAGACCGGTTCCGGCGGAACATTGTCATTGCCATTGGGATGGAAAGTAGCCAAAGAACCCGAGGATTTGGTTTTCACTACGCCCGACCTGCGCGCGGAGGAACGAATACCCAGGGACTACGAATACCCACTTCCCTTGCCCGGACGAGCGCTGGTCCCGGAGACCGGCACGGTGGTGGAAGCACTGCGCGTCCAGCCGGAATGGGAAACCTCAGGCTACAACCCCGTGCAACTTCTCAATCCAGACTCATTGCCGTCACGATTGGCAGTGCGGAACTGGCGTCCGGGCGATCGTTTCTGGCCGGCCCACACCAAGTCGCCCAAGAAAATCAAGGAACTATTACAGGAGCGCCAAATCCCTGTGCTTGACCGCAGACTTTGGCCAGTAGTGGCGAATGGGGACGAAATCGTGTGGGTGCGAGGGTTTCCGGCGCCAGCTGGCCTTCGGGCGAAGCCCGGCGGCGAGGCGCTTCTCATCCGGGAAACGCCCTTGGCGGAGGGCCAACCAATAACATAAGCTAGGGTCCATGTGAGCGGAAGGAGCGCCAGTTCCATGAATGGTTCAAAAGCCCAGTCCCTACGGCAGGTAATCAGCACAGCACACATCCAGAAGCGCGTTAAGGAATTGGGGCGTCAGATTTCAGACGACTACAAGGGAAACACGATCCAGGCGCTGGCGGTGCTTGAGAATTCATTCATGTTCATGGCTGATCTGATGAGGACCCTGGATGTGCCCGTGGTGTGCCAGTTCATCAAGCCGAAGTACAGCAAGCAGGGCAACAACGCTGGAGAGATCCTGGAGATCTTTTTCAGTCACGAACCGGATATACGCGGACACCATATCCTGCTGGTCGAGGGCCTGGTTCATTCCGGACTTACCAGCGAATTCTTGATGAATGACTTGCGGGCGCGCGGAGCAGCCTCAGTGAAGCTATGCACGCTGCTGGATCGCCAATCGGCCCGTCGCGTCGCGTTGCAGCCCGATTATTTTGGCTTTCTGGTCGATGATGCGTTTCTGGTAGGCTACGGCCTGGGAGCGGTTGAGCAGACCAATCGCAACCTCTCCTATCTAGCGGCAAACTAAACTGATTCGCGTGACTTAAGTCACCGAAACTTCGGCACCCCTTTTCTTCAGGGAAAATGTAAAATAAAGGATCTAGGGAATTTCGACTATCCAAAGTCAGGCCAGGGCATCTAATTTAACAAAGGGCATCGATTTTGGGGTGTCTGATACTTTGTCTGATACTTTGATGGTGTGCTGGCATTTTCTGCCTCTTCTCGGGATGGAATAGGAGTTTTTAGTGAATTCAACGGTAAAAACGGTGGTGTTTTGGCTGGTAATAGGGATTTCCGCTCTGCTGTTGTGGCAAGTCATCAAAATGGGCCGCGACGGGCAGAAGGACAAGATTGTGAATTTCAGCCAGTTCCTGAGTGACGTGGACCAGGGGAACGTTAAGGAAGTCACTATCCTCGGCCAGGAAGTCAGCGGCAAGTATCGCGACAACTCCGCCTTCCATACCATTATCCCGCCGGGCTACTCGGAGATGTACAAGACCCTCAATGATAAGCACGTTGAGGTCACCGTCAAAGATATCAACAACGGCAGTTGGCCGCTCCAGTTGTTGGGCACTTGGGCTCCCCTCCTCCTTCTGGGAGCGCTGTGGTTTTTCATGATCCGGCAGATGCAGACGGGCGGTAATAAAGCCCTATCTTTCGGCAAGAGCCGGGCACGCCTCCTTTCTATGCAGCAGAAAAAGGTTACGTTCAAGGACGTGGCTGGCGTGGATGAGGCCAAAGAAGAACTGAGGGAGATCATCGAGTTCTTGCGCGAGGCGCAGAAGTTCCAGAAACTGGGTGGGCGGATTCCCAAGGGAGTTTTGCTGGTTGGACCTCCGGGCACAGGTAAAACGCTGTTGGCTCGGGCGGTTGCAGGCGAAGCCAATGTTCCTTTCTTCTCGATTTCCGGCTCTGACTTTGTCGAAATGTTCGTAGGAGTAGGCGCGAGCCGGGTGCGTGATCTGTTCGAACAGGGCAAGAAAAATGCCCCCTGCATCATATTCATTGATGAAATTGACGCGGTAGGACGCCATCGCGGCGCGGGCTTGGGCGGCGGCCACGATGAGCGCGAGCAGACGCTGAACCAGTTGCTGGTGGAAATGGACGGTTTCGAATCGAATGAAGGCGTCATTCTCATGGCGGCGACCAATCGTCCTGACGTGCTTGACCCGGCACTGCTGCGTCCGGGGCGCTTTGACCGGCGCGTAGTTGTAAGTTACCCGGATGTGCGCGGCCGGGAAGAGATTCTGCGCGTGCACACCCGCAAGATTCCTCTGGCTGAGGATGTGGAGCTTTTCGTCTTGGCCCGCGGCACTCCAGGATTTTCTGGCGCAGACCTGGCCAACATGGTGAATGAGGCGGCACTCGCGGCGGCGCGGCAGAACCGCAAGGCCGTGCTCATGTTTGACTTCGAAGTGGCCAAGGACAAAGTCATGATGGGGGCAGAGCGCAAGTCGCTGCTGCTCTCCGACGAAGAAAAAAAGAATACCGCTTATCACGAGGCGGGTCACGCCTTGGTGGCAGCCAAACTGCCGCACTCGGACCCGGTGCACAAGGTTACGATTATTCCCCGCGGCATGGCGCTCGGCCTCACGCAGCAGTTGCCCGTCGACGACCGGCACAACTACTACAAGAATTACCTGGAGACGCGGATCGCCATCTTGATGGGTGGCCGTTTGGCTGAGGAGCTGTTCCTCGAACAGATGAGCGCGGGCGCGGGCAACGATATCGAGCGCGCCACAGAATTGGCGCGTAAGATGGTCTGCGAGTGGGGCATGAGCCAACTCGGTCCGCTGACCTTCGGCAAGAAGGAAGAACAGATCTTCTTGGGACGCGAGATTGCTCAACACCGGGACTACAGCGAAGCTACCGCCATACAGATCGACCAGGAAGTGCGCAAGCTGGTGATCGAAGGTTATGACACCGCGAAGAAAATTCTGTCTGAAAATCGCGAGGTGCTGACCAAGATCGCGCGAGCCTTGATTGAGCGCGAAGTCCTGGACGCAATAGAAATCAAGATGCTGATTGACGGCCAGGAATTGCCAGCCAAGCCGGTTGCGGCGAAGTCCGACGATGGCGGCGTGCAGCAGGTGATCAAGCCTGATCTTCAGCCGGGACGAGCCAAGGGTGGCGAGCGGCCGGCGACGGCATAAAGGCACTTCTTCGATTCTCATTCAGGGCGGCCTAGGCCGCCCTTAGTTTTGTCCCACCATCCCTGGCGCCAGAATTTATCCATTCACCGCCTTCATCATTTGCTCGGGATAGCGCAGTCCTGCGGCCGCGCCGGTGGGGAAGACTTCCTCAATCTGGCGTCGATCACCTGCGGTAAGCTTTAGCTCGAGTGCGCCCACGTTTTCCTCGAGGTACTTACGGCGCTTCGTGCCAGGGATGGGCACAATATCTCTGCCCTGGGCCAGCACCCAGGCCAGCGCGAGTTGCGATGGCTTACCGCCTTTCTCTCTGGCAATCTCTTCCACTCGGCGAACCAGATCGAGATTCTTCTGGAAGTTCCCCCCCTGAAAACGCGGTGAATTGCGCCGGTAATCGTCAGCGGGAAGATCATCGAAACGCCGGAACTGCCCAGTTAGAAAACCGCGTCCGAGAGGACTGTAGGCGACAAAACCAATGCCTAGCTCACGACACGTGGGCAGGATCGGTTCTTCCGGATCGCGCGTCCAGAGAGAATATTCCGTTTGCAGCGCGGTGATGGGATGAATCTTAACAGCGCGGCGCAGAGTCTGCGGCCCGGCTTCAGACAGGCCGATATGGCGAATCTTACCTTCTTTGATGAGCTGCGCCATAGCTCCGACGGTTTCCTCAATCGGCGTGTTGGGATCGACGCGATGTTGGTAATACAGATCGATTGTCTCAACGCCCAGCCGCCGGAGGCTGCCTTCGCAGGACTGGCGAACATAGTCGGGTTTGCCGTTCACGGCGCGGAGATTAGGGGTTTTGGGATCACGGACGATTCCGAATTTCGTTGCCAGCACAACTTCGTCGCGCTTGCCTTTGATGGCCCGGCCAACCAGTTCCTCGTTCGTGTATGGGCCGTAAATGTCGGCTGTATCGAGGAAATTGACGCCGAGTTCAAGAGCACGCTGAATGGTGGCGATCGATTCATTGTCGTCACCGGGCCCGTAGAACTCTGACATGCCCATACAGCCCAAGCCGAGAGCAGAGACTTTCAGACCACCACCACTACTTCCCAGCTCGCGAAATTGCATGATTGCTCCTTTGCGATAAAAAGAACCCCGAAATGAAGAGAACCCTACGGTGACAGATGCCCGGGTCCGGAGCACGGTTACAAGGAATTTCTTGCCGACAGAGCTAGCGCGTTACTTGAATACGAGGTTTCGACTTCGGCAAGACCGCGCCCACTTGGGCGGCGGGAATCCCCGCTGTGTTTAAGGCTTCACTCAAGCGCGAGCCATCCGTTGCCGAAAGCAGTAGGCCGCCCGCGGTTTGGGGATCGAAGAGCAGAGCCTTGAGATCCTCGGAAATGCCTTCATCATACTGAACCTGACATTCGGCAAAGTCGCGATTGTTCCTGAGCCCGCCCGGGATGTGTCCGTTGTGGACACACTGGATCGCACCCTCTATCAGCGGAATTTTACTCACGTACAAACGCAGGGCTACGTCAGACGCGAAAGCCAATTCGCGGGCATGGCCGATTAAACCGAATCCCGTCACATCGGTCATGGCGTGGACACCAAATTCTCCGTCACTGATCAGTTCAGCCGCCCGCTTGTTGAGGGTGGTCATCGACTGGATCGCGGCGTCAACCCACGCGCGTTCTGCCACCCCCTTCTTGATGGCGGTGGAGATCACGCCGGTGCCGAGCGCCTTGGTGAGCACGAGAGAATCCCCTGGCTTGGCGCCCTTGTTGGCCAGAATCTTGCGTGGATCGATCATGCCGGTCACGGCATAACCAAACTTCGTCTCTTCATCGCGAATGCTGTGACCACCGATCACGGTGCATCCAGCCTCAACCATCTTGGACAGTCCGCCGGCAAGAATCCGCTCGAGAATCTCCAGATCAGCCTTCTCGGGAAAGCAGACCACGGCCAGTGAAGTAAGCGGACGTCCGCCCATGGCGTAGACATCGCTGAGCGCGTTGGTGGCGGCGATCTGGCCGAAGATGTACGGGTCGTCTACGACGGGCGTGAAGAAATCTACGGTCTGGACGAGGGCTTGGTCGGGCGCGATTTGATACACTCCGGCGTCGTCGGCGTGATCGAAGCCGACCAGGACATTGGGGTCATGTTGCCGGGCTAATTTCCCAAGCACCGTGTCCAGCGCCGCCGGACTCAGCTTGGACGCTCAACCCGCAGCTTTGACCGACTCGGTCAGCCGGAATGGCTTTGTTTCGGGCATGCAGTCATTGTACCGAGTTGCGGGTAACCAGTTGCACACCAGAACGATCTTCAACGATCTTCCAGGAGTCTTAGCCCTTGACACCGTAGAAAGCCGGATTTTCCAACCGGCTCTACATCAGCCGCTTACGAGGGGGAAGGCCTGAATTTCAATCCCCGATTGAATCCACTTGCACCGCCGCCGAAACAGCCTACCTCAGCATGGTTAAATAGAAAGCATTGTTTCCGGAGCGCAGGTCTTTTCCGTAGGAGAAAGCAACTCCGGTGCCGAACACGCGTAGCTTGATCTGTGCCCCAGTATCCCAAAGCCACTGGTGCGAACCCAGCGTCGCCAGGGGATCGGTGATCTCGCCGGTGTCAAGAAATGGCCCCATCTTCAGGGCCACCATTCCATTTCCATAAACGTTCTTATCCGTTTCCCAAGTGGCGAGGAAGTAATTGCGTCCCAGAGGAGCGCTGCCTTTGCGGCCGTCGCGCGTGCCGATGTGCGCACGCAGGGGAAGATTGTTATCCCGCTCCAATCCCAGCATGAAGAGTTCATCGAAGGGTACGGTCCCGAAGGTCTTGCCGAAGCGGAATTGCTGCTGCATCTCGTAGTCGGCTCCCTGGGCGCGTGGGAACCAGTGCCATCCCAGCGAACCTTGCAGCTTCTCGGAAGACTCCTCCGGTTGTGACCACAGACGTGCCGCCTGGGACGAGACTTTTGCGTCCAGGCTAAATCGCCTCTCGGGCAGGCGCCATAGGGTGGCTCCGAGTTCCGCCAGTTGTTTGAGTTGATAGCCCTTGGCCAGCAACGTCGGGGTCAACACTGAAGCGGGGACGACGCTGCGGAAATCGCGATGGGAAATTTCCGCACCCGCGGACCAGTGCCACCGTCCGCTGGCGTAAGACGCAAGACTAAATCCCAGCACCTCGCGACGCAGGTTGAGGCTGGCGAGCGGCGCAGACGGCGCCGCGAACGAATTGATGACGACCCAGTTTTCGTTGCGCAGATCAGCCGCGACCTCGTACCGGTGCTTGGCACTGCGCTGGAAGGGGCTGGAGAATTGAGACAAGACTCGCCGTTTCTGCGGATCCCCGCGAAACATGGACACGAGATTGATGGCTTCATGGCGAAGGTTGTAATACTCGGGATTGACGCTGAGAAACGGTAGTCCACGCAGCAACAAGAACAATCCTTCCCACTTGGTCCTGCCGAACCCGTTGCGTTCCTGGTTGCGGAACCAGACGTCGAACTTGTCATCTTCGCGGGCTCGTAAATCGAACTGGTAGCGAGGAAAGATTCCCAAGAACCGGATGCGCGCGTCCGTGGCTCGAAACTCCCGCCATGGCAACATGCTGGCGGGCGAAAATGCGAAGGCCCGATCAAGCAGCGCAGGGGAGACTTGGGGCAATGGATCCGCCCTCAATTCCACAATCTGCGGTTTTCCGACGCGGTTCCAGTATTTCAGCGAGGCGTCGAGATTTCCCTGGAGAAAATAGATGGTTCCGAGAAAGTCGTTCGCATAGCTGTCTTGCGGGGCCAGCTTGAGGGCTTGCCGCAAGAGACCAGTGGCACGAGGATAGTGCTTTTGCTTGAATGCCACCCCCGCCAGCTCGATCGGGAACCGCGGATCGTGAGGTGCGAGGCGGAGTCCGGCCTGAAAGGCGCTCGCGGCCTCACGCCAACGCTCCAATCGCGCCAGCGCGGTCCCGTAATAGAAATTCAGGTCGGCTGAGCGCGATTGCAGCGGTCCCAGCAGAAGAGCGATGTCTTGCCAGCGTTGCTCGGCTGCGAATTGTCGGACTTCTTCCGCCGAAGGGACTGCAGCGGAACCGGTCTGAGCCGACAACCGCAGCCAACTGCAGAGCAGCACGACGAAAACCCGTAACTTCTGCCTCTTCCCGGCACATTGCGCTCGACATCCACGGTCTGTGGCTTTCACCATTGGGATGGTGACCTCGCGCGAGGCACACCAGAGGGGAGCTCCACCCGCACCAACTCCCGAAAGCAAAGATCCAGAGGAAGATCGAACTGAACAAGGGCGGTGCCGGGATCAGTGTGAGCCAGCCTCAGGAAGCGCCAGCAGAGTCCAACGTCCGGCGCTTTTCCACTGCTGCTCGAATCGGGAGCGGTCCTCCTTGAGGAGTTTGCGCTGGGCGGGATCGTTCAGGAGCACAAGCTTCCGCTCCTGGTCCAGGCCGGCGACGACCACGTAGTGAAGTTGCCCCATTGACCCCGGCTTCAACGCCGCAATCAGGGGGCGGCCCTTTTCCAAGTGCTGCTTCAGATCTGACCAATCTCCGGCAAAGACGAACGTGGCATATCCGTTCTGTTGGAAATACCGCTCCATGTCAGAAGCATAAATCCCGTGCGCCGTGTCCGAGTGCAAGGCGCGCTGGATCTGTGCGGCCTCGGCGGTCGGATTGCCTGATCGACGCTGTTGCAGTTGCCAGTACTGCATCACCATCGCGATGCTGGCCGCACCGCAGCCGTCCTTCTCCTGCTTCACAAAGGGGATATCGAGCCAGATGCCGGAGGGGTCGGCGGCGCATAGCACGCCGCCCACCCACAGCACCAGGACGATGACGCGCATGACGCGAGGCATGGGATTGCTATTAGCGTACCGCGACGATAATCAGAATCAGAGCCGCGATGACGACCAGAATAATGATCAAGTCGCGGTCGCCGAGGTGGCCGGCGGCGAAGTCGGCCTGCGCCTTTTGAGCCCGCGACGCCAGTTGTGCCAGTTCAGCATCGCTAAGGCTGGCCACCGCCTTCTTCACCTGCTCTGGGTCCGTGTGAGCAGCCTTCAATGCCCGCTGCGCTCTTTCCGAGGAGAAAAATTCCTTCAAGGTATCCAGATTCTGCTGCCTTACCCGGGAGGCATCCAGGGCCGCTTTCTGCAGCTCAAAGGAACTCACCACGTGTTCGGCAGCTTGGGCGGAGAGATTTTGCGGAATGGTAAAGATCGTAACTAGAACGCATGCCGTCAGAGCTCGAACGCACTGCTTGGGATCAAAGTGCATTTTTCGCACCCTCCAAATAGATGTATGGCCAGATTCAAGAATTCTACACGCTGCCGGATATGCCGGGCAGTCTATACCGGGTGGCTCTGAGACTTTTCCTCGGGTGGTTGAATCTGCCGGAGCTTCCCGGTGGATTCCTTTGTATTCATCGGCGTAATAAGTCGAATGTTGCGTACCCCACGCCCTGAAGACACGTTCTGTTGGCCCAATCGCGTTGGCAACGTGCGGCCTCTCCAACAGCGGCTCGGATTACAGTACCAGCGCAAGTGAGATCCACAGACAGTGGCGTATTGAACCCCATTCCTGCCCCCCAAGCGGGGAGGTTGCTACCGCACTTTTGACGCGCTCATCATGGAGCTCACTTCACCACAACATCGGCGATCTCTATCTCCGGATACTGGTGGTTCCATTGGGTAGAAATACCTTCGAAGGTAAGTAGGAAAGGCTGGCTCTGGCCGGGCGGCAATGGCGAGATGCTGAGGTCTACGGCTTCCGGATAGGGACCGCCGGTCTTCAAAATCTTCAGCGGAGCCGACTCGCGCTGCGCGAGTTGCCCCAATTCGTCTTTAAAAGAAACTTCGACCACGACGTGCGTGACAGTTCTGGTTCCCGAGTTGGTCACGGTGCCGCCGATATAGTTAATCGTCGCGCCGACGAAGTTTTCCGCCGCACCCGTTTTGGGGTCCGACAACTTGATATTGGCGGCATACGGCGGCGGCCCCGATTTCTCCGTGGGCCGGCTTCGCAGCGCAAACGCCACAATGACAGCCAAGACAAAGACTAGCGCGACGGAGATAACAATAATCCGTCGGCCGGAATCACGTTCTTTGTTTTCCGGAGATGGCTGGAGCACGCCGCCCATGCAGTCGATTGTACTATTCGCGCCGAAACCTGCCAGCGGGCCTATTACGAAGATCGAGGCACAACGCTACTGAACTGCTGACTTGTGGGCTGCGGCGAGAAACAACACGCAGCGTCCCTCTAGGCTCCCCCGACGGTCAGACCATCGATGCGAATGGTCGGCGAGGCAACTGAGCCGCGAAACTCCAGATCGTTGGCGATCTCGGAGATGTGGAAGAACATCTCTTTGAGATTTCCAGCCACCGTGATCTCTTCTACCGGATAGACGAACTCGGCACCCGAAATCCATAGCCCGGACGCGCCGCGCGAGTAATCGCCGGTGACAAGATTCGCGCCATGGCCAAGAAATTCGGTGACGTAAAGGCCGTCCTTGACTTCGGAAATCAGCTGTTTCGGAGTCTTAACTCCAGGCACCAGAAAATAGTTGCCGGGACCGATGCCAGGTGTGCCGGCAAGTCCCCGGGAAGCGTTACCCGTCGTATGCAGGCTCAACTTTTTCGCCGTATACGTGTTCAAGAGGTAGGACTTCAGAACACCATTATCGACGACCACAGTGCGGCGCGTGGGCACGCCCTCACCGTCGAAGGGACTTGAACCAAAACCTCCGGGCATGGTGCCGTCGTCGATGACATTGACGTTGCCACCGGCGATCTTTTGCCCTAGCTTTCCCGCCAGGAAAGATGCACCCCGGTAGACCGAGTCGCCGTTCACTCCTTCGAAAATGTGCTCGATGATCGAACTGGAAACCATGGGATCGAAGATTACCGGAACATGAGCGGTCTTCACCTTGCGCGCCCCAAGCCGTCGTAGCGTGCGCTCGGCGGCAATCTTACCGACGTGCTCTGGCGCTTCGAGCTTCTTGAGGGTCCGCGCCACTGAGAACCAGTAATCGCGCTGCATGGCGCCGTCTTCGGTTTGTGCAATGGGCACGGCTGCCAGGGAGCAATAAGACCGGCGATACTCGCCGACAAAACCGTGCGAGTTGGCCAGGACCTTGTGGCCGGTGGCGGCGTCAAACGATCCACCTTCGGAATTCTTGATCCTGGGATCGAAATCGAGAGCGGCTTTCTCCGCGCGGCGCGCGTAATCAATGCGTTCGGGACCAGGAAGTGAGTAGACATCCTCGTGGTAGAGATCGAGATCACCTGCGAGAGAACCCAGTTGCGAAGCCTCGGGAATCCCGCCGAAAGGATCTTCAGAAGTAATTTTTGCCAGCTGCAGCGCGGATTTCACCATGCGGTCGAGACCCTTGCTGGAAAAGTCGCTGGAGTAGGTGCTGGCAGCGCGCTGCCCGAAGAAAACGCGCACGCCGATGGACTTCGAGCCGGACTCTTTCAGAGTTTCGACCTGGCCGAGGCGAACCAGGGTGGAGAATTCGTCGCCTTCGCGAACCACGCATTCCGCGGCAGTGGCGCCACCGTTCATGGCGCGGCGCACGATGTCCTGGGCGAGATCGCGCAGGTCAGTTTCGATTTTGGGACTTCGAGTTTCGACTTGAGTGGAAGGCATAAAAAAATTCTTTACCGGGGAAACGCAGAGGACGATAGAGAGAGAAAACCAAGAATTTCTCCGTGACTCTGCGCTGAACCCGATCTTACTGCATGAAGCCCCCCTGATCTTTCCTGGCGGTGCCGCCCACGGTGAGGCGGTCGATTTTGATCGTTGGAATGCCAACGCCTACAGGAACGGCCTGACCGTCCTTGCCGCAAGTGCCAACGCCTTCATCGAGTTTTAAGTCATTGCCGACCATCGAGACGCGAGTGAGCACGTCGGGGCCGTTGCCGATCAACGTAGCCCCCTTGATCGGCGACGTGATCTTGCCGTTTTCGATCATGTACGCCTCGGAGGCGGAAAACACGAACTTGCCATTGGTGATGTCGACTTGGCCCCCGCCGAAGTTCACCGCATAAACGCCGTGCCTGACCGAGCGGATGATGTCCTCTGGACTGTCTTCGCCCGCCAGCATGTACGTGTTCGTCATACGCGGCATGGGAATGTGCTCGTAGCTCTCGCGGCGTCCGTTGCCGGTGTCGGAAATCCCCATGAGGCGTGCCGAGAGTTTGTCGCTGAGATAGCCCTTCAGAATTCCCTTTTCAATGAGCACAGTTTCCTGGGTGGGCTCGCCTTCGTCGTCCACATTGAGCGAGCCGCGCCGCCAGGGCATGGTGCCGTTGTCGACGACGGTACATTTCTCGCTGGCTACTCGCTTGCCAATCAGTCCGGCAAACGCCGAAGTCTTCTTGCGGTTGAAGTCGGCTTCCAAGCCGTGGCCTACAGCTTCGTGCAGCAGCACGCCAGGCCAGCCCGGACCCAACACCACTTCCATGTCGCCTGCGGGAGCCTCGCGGGCATCAAGCTGCAACACTGCTTGCCGCGCTGCTTCCTTGGCGAAGAATTCGGGAGTCTTGTCCCCGAAGAAGAAATCGAGTGCCACACGGCCGCCGCCCCCGGAGCCTCCGCGGGCGGAGTTGCCCTCGGTCTTGGCAATGCAGGAAACGTTGACGCGAGCCAGCGGCTGGGAGTCTTCCGCGAAGGTTCCGTCAGAGCCGACGACCAAAATGTTGCGCAACTCGTCGGCATAGCTGGCCCGAACTTCCTTAATGCGCGCATCATACGCCCGGGCGGCCTTGTCGGCACGCATGACCAGCTCAACCTTGGCGGTGATCTCGGCGTCTACCGAAGGCAACGTGACCGGATACAAGCTCCGAGCAGATTTTTGCCGAAAGCCCGCGACCGTGGTCTTCGCGGGTGCGCTGGCAATTAAAGCGGCAGTGCGCGCCGCGCGCAGGATTCGCTCAGCCGAAAGATCGTCGGTGTAGGCGTAGCCGGTGCGCTCACCGGAAACTACGCGGACTCCACAGCCGGCTGAGATCCCTTGCGATGCCGATTTCACCATGGATTCATCCACCATCAGCGAGGTGGAGGAGAGATATTCGAAGTAGAGGTCGGCGTAATCTCCACCGGCGGAAAGCGCGGCCCCGAGGTAACGCTCCAGATCGCGCTCGGCCAGGCCGTAATGTTCGAAGAAAAAGCGGTATTTATCCACCTGAATTAGATGCCGGCGAGCGATGACGCGACTCGAAAGCAAGCCCCTTCGACATTATCCCACAGCACCGCGCGCACGGCGCGGATCCATGTCGGGTTCCTCCCCCATGCCCGCAGCAACACATGGTCATTCGTCAAAGGCGGGATGGCGTTTGAATTCGATAATCCCAAGCATGACATCCAGAAGCGTTGACCAGGACCGTGCCGGACTTTTCCAGTGATCTGCTGGGCTACCTCTCGCTCTATTTGGGCCAAACTCCCAGCACTCGCCGCACATCAACCAATTGTCCCAAGTGATAAGCATTGTGGTCGGCTATCAACAAGGCCTCGCGCAAAATGGTCTGTCCGTCACCCCACGGGATGCGAGCGAAGAGATCGGTCTTGGACCTTTCCACCAATTCCCGCATTGCTCTCAAGTCTCTGCGGAATTGCTGGACGCGTTTATCCCACGCCGCTGCGCTGCGGGGAGCTTCTGTCTGTGGCCAGTAGCCGGCGGGCCAGTCCGGTGAAACATGTTTTGGGTTGCGGCTGAACTCGAGAATGTCCCACTGCGCTATGCGCATGTGCTCCAGCAACATCCACGCGGAGTGTAGGAATCCTGCCGGCTTGGTGCCGCGCAGTGTAGAGGGAATACCGCTTACCACGTCCTCAAACTTTGCGTGCGCCCCTTCACCGGAAAGCAGATCGAGCAAATGCCTGCGAAGTTCCCGGTCGTGGCTTCTATCGTTCGTCTTTGTTCTTTTCGTGGCGTTCTTCATCTTTCACTTGCTTCCCTTGAGGAAAGGAGGGTTCGATGACTGTAGTCTCTGGGTGCTCGCCGCGGTAGACGCGGGAAATCCCGCGTACCAGGCGGCGTAGCGGAAGCACTCCTCGATCATCCGCGAAGAAGACCTCCCCGACGCGACGGCTGCGATAGTACCAGCGCTTAAACAGCGCCAAATGCTCCATGGTTTCAAGTGCGGATTTCGCCCTTGCTGGCGGAAAGGAATCCAGAGCTTCCTGCACCCGCGATTCCATGGATTGAGATTTTGCGGGTTCGGTGGAGGGGATGGGAAATGCGATCGGACCAGAAATACAGCCAACTTCGATGCGGTAAAACACGACGGACTCCGCCGCCGCCCAAGGTTGGATCATGACGGCATGCATCTGATCGAGGCGATGAACAATCTCGGGCAGCTGCCCGAGCACAGGCTTGAGCTTTTCGATGCGCGTGTGCAGAGCCGCGGCGTTTTCAAAGTCGAGATTTGCCGACGCGGCCTCGCGTTGTTCGGAAAGTTCGCGGACCAATGACTCACCTCCGGAGTCGAAGTAGTTCCGCACGCGTCCCACTTCCTGCTTGTATTCTTCATCGCTGCAGCCCTTGAAACAGGGCGCCAGGCACATTTTCATCTCGGAATAAATGCAGCCGGGAAACTTGGGGTCGGGATCGAGATCGTCCACGCAGCGGCGCAACTTGAAAAAGTCGAGCGAATCGTTCATGAACTTTTCGGCTGCAGCACGAGAGAGAAATGGCCCGTAATAAAGTGAGCGCCGGTTGAGCCGGCCCAGCTGGGTGGTAATGGATGCGCGCGGATACTCGTTCTCCAGATGCATTTTCACCAGCGGCGCGAAACGGAAGCGCAGCCGGTCACCGTAGGTCTTAGGGAAGGTCGCGCGCAGAAGCTTGTAGAGCAGAAAGCCCGATTCGAAGTCCGAGCCGGTGAGAGTGTATTCGATGGACCGAATGCGATCACGCAAGTTCAGCTTCCGCGTGCGCCCTTCTACAGGACCCAGCAGACGGTGTAGGCGGCGCCGAAGATTGGCGGTCTTGCTGATGTAGGGCTCGGAATGCTGCTCGCCGCCACGCAGCAGGAACACCGCCGGGGACGCCGGAACCGCTGCCCAGGTCTCGGAATCCCGCTCTGCGACGAATTCGAGTCGCTCAGTGAGCACAGTTCATTGTAAGCAAGTCTCAAGCCAGAGTCACCGAGACACAGAGGACCGCAGCGGCAAAAATTCTGGTTCTGGGTCATTCGGTCTTTCCGCCCTAGTTTGAACTTCTCTGTGACTCTGCGCGTCGGGGGTGAGTACTAGCGAAAGCTGGCGCTGCGAATGGTCTGGCGGAAGTCGTCCCCTTCCATCTTGATGGTGCGGCACATTTCATGGAGCCGGGAGCGCATGCGGTCGCCAATACGATCGCCCAAAGTCTCGCGACGCACGGCACGTTGAGCGCGGCCAAACTCTGAGGCTGGGTTAGCGTAGGGATCCTGCCCGGCCTCGTCAGGAAAGTTCGTGGTAATGATGGTGGTGCGGTTGTCGTTGTAGCGGGTATTGAGGATGAGACTTACCGTATCCCACACCCATTCCGTTGGCTTGATGGCGCCGAGTTCGTCGAGCACCAGGACTTCAGTTTCAAAAACCGGCCTCAGGACGTCGAGTTCCGTGGCCTTCACCGAATCGTTGTACGAGTTCTGGATCTGCTTGAGCAATTCGCGGTAGTCATAAAACAGGCAGCCCGTGCCCTTGCCCAGGACGAGTTCCTTGATGATCCCGACAGCCAAATGAGTCTTACCCACGCCGATGCTGCCAATCAGCAGCAAACCGGCGTTGTCCAGTGGGTACTCCTCTACAAATCTGCACGCCGCCATGCGCGCCGAAGCCAGAGACCGGCGAGGCCCATCGAAGTCGTAATTTACCAGCTCGCAGTGCTCATAGCGGCGTGGTATGCGCGCCGCCGCCAGTAGGGACTGGGTCCTCGCCCGCAGTTGGCAGTCACAGCGTGTCACACGCCGGTCTTTGGGTGTATTAGGACCATTGGACACTGAATCGGTGGATCGCGCCGGAGATGGCGCCGTTTTCCAACCTGTACCCTCGCACAGCGGACAAACTTCCGCAGAAACTTTTATCAACCCGGGAGCCCTTTTCCACAAGATTTCTTCTTTTGACTTTGCACCCGAAAGCGGATTGGGCGCAAGTGCTAATCAACGGGCCATTGTGCACATCCTGTGCAGGAGCCGCACACCTTGTGGAGGGCAGAGGAAAAACAGGGGAGGAAGACTGAAAATGCCAGGGCCAGGGTGCGCGGCCGGAACATTGCCAAACATCGCTAGCAGACTGGCGAGGCGGCCCGATCCCTGTCAAAAATGGCTCCCGCAGCGCCAATTCGCCACCCCGCAGTGCGAAATCGGCTTCCGGCGCGGATTTTCACAGTTGACATTCCGTCCAGAGGGAGGAAAATACAGCCGTCAGGTTTTCCAAACTCAGCGAGCCCCTTCGTCCCGGTATTGCGCTGGGAACGAAACAAAACCTGCCTAGGAGAAAAAATGAATAAAG